>DUNJ01000080.1 GCA_012839395.1 Tepidimicrobium sp. | reverse complement strand
CTTCTTCCAAAGCTACCTAGAAAATATATCACCCATAATTTCAATTTTAATATTATTTTTATGTATTTTATCCAGTTCATTTCTTATATATCGCACTAGGATATTCATCAAGGCATCGATTTCTCTTTTGGGACGTTTCCAATTTTCGGTGGAAAAAGCGTATAGGGATAGATATTTTATGCCAATATCATTGGCTACCTCAACTATATCTACTACTCTTTTCATACCCTCCTGATGTCCAGCGGTTCTTGGCAATGATCTTCTTTTGGCCCACCTCCCATTGCCATCCATTATTATAGCTATGTGTTCTGGAAGATTCTTAAGATCTATTTTATTTTTTAATTCCAGTACCCTATCCTTCACCATAGTTTCACTCCCCATTGCTACAAATCCCCCTCCTATGCAAGAAGGGGATTTGTTAAATCTCCATTAATTCTTCTTCTTTTTGAGCTGTTGCTTCATCAACCTTTTCTATATACTTATCAGTTATGCTTTGAATCTTTTCCTCAGCTAATTTGCGTTCATCTTCGCTAAGCTCTTTATCCCGTTCCATTTGCTTTATAGCGTTGTTTGAATCCCTTCTTATATTTCTTATGGCAATTTTGGCATTTTCAGCATTTTTTCCTACTAGTTTAACGAGTTCTCTCCTACGCTCCTCCGTCAATGATGGAATTGGTAATCTTATTAATTTACCATCATTTGATGGATTTAAACCTAAGTCAGATTTTAAAATTTCTTTTTCAATTTCTGGTATTAGATTAGCATCCCATGGCTGAACTACCAACAATCTAGCCTCCGGCGCAGAAACACTGGCAATCTGCTTTAAGGGCGTGGTCGTCCCATAACAATCAACACTTATCTGATCCAATAGGGCCGGGTTTGCCCGACCTGCCCTTATGCTTTTTAATTCTTCTTGATATGAATCTATAGTCCTCTGCATCCTTTTTTCAGTTTCCTTATAAATATCTAAATTCATAATTAATCCTCCTTTATATGAGTACCAATTTTTTTACCTAGAACCACATCTATAATATTATCGGGTTCATCTATACCAAATACTATTATAGGTAAATTATTGTCCATACATAAAGAAGTTGCAGTAGAATCCATAATTTCCAATCCCATATTTAATATATCTATATATCCTAATCTATTAAATTTCTTAGCAGCTGTATTTATATGCGGGTCGGAATCATAAACTCCATCAACCCCCTTTTTTGCTAACAAAATAACTTCTGCCTCAATTTCTGCTGCCCTTAATGCTGCGGCTGTATCTGTTGAAAAATAGGGGTTTCCAGAACCAGCTGCAAATATAACAACTCTACCTTTCTCTAAATGCCTTATGGCTTTTCTCCTTATGTAGGGTTCTGCTATCTGTCGCATCTCTATAGCAGTTTGTACTCTAGTTTTTACATCCAGTTTTTCCAATGCATCCTGTAACGCTAAGGCATTAATAACTGTACCCAGCATCCCCATATAATCTGAAGTTGTCCTATCCATCTCCTTAGCAGTACGTCCTCTCCAGAAATTACCCCCACCTACAACTATTGCTACCTCTATTCCTAAATTATGTATGCTTTTAACTTCATAGGATAACCTCGAAATCGTCCTAGCATCAATCCCATAGGCCCCATCGCCCGCTAAAGCTTCTCCACTCAATTTTAATACTACCCTCTTAAAAATCGGTTCCCCCATATAGATCCTCTCCTAATTGGAAATATAGTAATAAATATTTTAATTAGATGGAGAACGATAGCAGTTCTCCATCTAATTAAAGCTTCATTTGCTTTGCTACTTCATCAGCAAAGTTTTCATCCCTTTTTTCCAATCCTTCACCCACTTCAAATCTAGCAAATCTCCTAATTTTAATGTTTTCACCTATTTTAGCTATCTTTTCGTTTAAAAGATCTTTAACCTTAATACCGGGCTCTTTAATAAAGGGTTGTTCTAGTAGGCATATCTGTTCATAAAATTTCTCTAGCCTTCCTTCAACTATCTTCGAAGCTATATGCTCTGGTTTCCCCTCATTTACCACTTGGTTTATAAGTATTTCTTTTTCCCTTTCTACTTCTTCCTCTGGAACATCTTCCTTGGCTACATATTTAGGGCTCGAGGCAGCTACTTGCATAGCCATATCCTTAATAAATTCTTTAAATTCATCTGTTTTGGCCACAAAATCGGTTTCTGCATTTATTTCAATCAAAGCTCCTATTCTATCTCCATGTATATAAGATGCAACTGCTCCCTCGGCCGCTATCCTGCTAGATTTCTTTGCAGCTTGTGATAAACCTTTTTCACGCAATAAGTCCATGGCCTTATCTATATTCCCTTCGGTTTCCATCAATGCGTTTCTGCAATCAAGCATGCCTGCCCCAGTTCTTTCCCTTAACTCCTTTATTTGCGCCGTATCTATGCTCATTTTATCCCTCCTCTGATTGTTAAAAATGGTAAGAGCATAAAGGATACCATATCCCTTTAAACTCTTACCCTTTTCTGCTAATTTTCTACTTCTTCCATTTGTTTAGTTTCTTCTACTTCTTCTATCTCCTCAACATGCTCTATTTCTTCATATTGCTCTTCCTCTGGCTGCCCTACTTCCTCCATTTGTTCACCTTGCTTGCCCTCTAAGACAGCATCTGCAATAATTCCTGTTAGCAGTTTAACAGCCCTAATAGCATCATCGTTTCCAGGTATTATATAATCGATCTCATCTGGATCACAGTTGGTATCGACTATAGCTACAACCGGAATTCCCAATATCCTTGCTTCGTTTACCGCTATCTTTTCTTTTCTAGGATCCACTACATACAGGGCATCTGGAATTCCATCCATATCCTTTATACCACCTAAAAACTTCTCCAACCTCTCTCTTTCACGATTAAGCTCTATAACCTCTTTTTTAGGCAGTACCTCAAATATGCCCTCTTCTTCCATCTCCTCCAGCCTATGAAGCCTATCAATTCTCTTTCTAATGGTCTTATAGTTGGTCAACATGCCACCAAGCCATCTTTGATTAACATAGTACATCCCACACCTTTTAGCTTCGGCCTCAATCGACTCCTGAGCTTGTTTCTTAGTACCGACAAATAGAATCTTTCCACCCTCCGATACTACATCCTTTACAAAATCATAAGCTACATCCACCATTTTTACCGTTTTCTGTAAATCTATAATATAGATCCCATTTCTCTCGGTAAATATATATTCGGCCATCTTGGGATTCCATCTCCTGGTCTGATGTCCAAAATGCACTCCAGCCTCTAGGAGAGCTTTCATAGTAACAATTGACATATTAAATTCACCTCCATGTTTTATTCCTCCATCCCTTTCATCCATACAGGGGACCTTAAAATATTAAGGCACTTCCCTTAATGTCAAAGGATGTGTGTAATCCCTTTAGTAGTATAACATATGGAATATGTTTAATCAATCATTTTATAGCTTTATGCCCCCACATCTTGATTATTATTTCCACTTCTCGTATTCCTTTATTCACCTTTTTTGCAATCTCCTCATTGCTCAAACCTACTTCCTTTAAACGCATTATGTTTCTATTCAACTCTTCACGGGAATCTAGGGATTCTTCATCTCCTTCTACAAAGATATTGTCAATAGATTCCTTCTTCGCATCGGCTGTTTTACCGAACGCATTCACGGTATTATTATCCTTATTTAAACTTTCAATCCTATCTAAATTGACCTCAACTAGTTCATAAAAATCATTCAACGTATTCTCCATAGACGACGAATAATCCTTTATGTCTGCATAAAGCAATTTTATTTCCTCATACAACTCCCTTTCATGCTGCAGAGTTCTGCTTATGAAAAATAAAGATAGCACTACAATTGTTATTCCTATAATATTTAATAAAATACCTATCATCTACATCCCTACTTATATTTTAGTATCTATTTTTCTGCCTATTCTAATCTTGGATTTACCACTTGCTTTCTGCTTTTTGTTTTTTCTCCCACTGCTATTCTCCCTCTTTTCCCTTCCTTCCTTTTTATCCGTATCAACTAGTAGGCCTTCAGTTCTATGGCTGTTCCTAACCGTCTTCATGTTTTCCTTAATCCTTTTATTCTGTTGCACAAAACCTCCTTCTAGTTGCATTTGATTTTTTACGTTTTCTTGCTGCTTCAACCTTGCTATCTCTTGAGATTTGGAAATCAAGTTTGTATAATCGATTGGCCTTATTGACATAATATCACCTCTTAATAAGGACCTACCCTTATATCTCCTTCATCCCTATAAAACGTACACCTTGTCATTTCATCCTTTACATAATAGGTGCTATTTCCTATTATGATTTTTACCCCTGGATATATTGTTCCCGCAACTTTAACCCTACCTGTATCCGATTTCTTTATCTTCTCATTTATAAGTTTCTCCTGTTTTTTCAAGACCTCTAGCTTCTTATTTAAATCATCCCTTGTATTTTTTAACCTAGTATACATTTTCGATTTTTCCTCATCCAATCTATGAACTTTTTTAAGGCTATTCAGTAAATCCATGGACTTTATTATCTTTTTTAAATTATCTTCTATCGTAGCCATCTCTTCTTTTAGCTCATCTACCTTTTCCTGTAATTCTGGTTCCATCCCTATTTCCAATATAGTAGTAGTTGCCATGCTAGAACCAATTGTCTTAGCCCTAATCTCCCCTCCAGCCCGACATACACCACCTGCAATTAAACCTCTCTTGCCTATAACCACTATGTTCTTTTGGCTAACAACATAACTATGCATAATCGCTTCAGCGGTAACATTTTTAGCAGATTCTATCCTTGCATTTTCAATAAATTTGGTAATTACATTGCCTTGGGTTTTAACCGCTAATCGATTATAGCCTTGTATACCTCGTTTAACCAGTACATCACCTACATTTTGTATATAGCCTCCTTCCACCAATCCTTTAACCTCTACATCTCCATCCGCTTCAATGCGATATCCATTCAAAACATTTTTATTTACAATTACAGTACCGTTAAAATAAATATTACCTATTTTTTTATCGACATTGGATACTTCAAAAACCTCAGATACTATAATTTTACCATTACTCAACCTTACAAGACCACTCTCTTTTGCCACCACAGAAACCCCATCGTCCAATAGGGTTACATTTTTACCAAGCCTTAAAACGGGCTTTTTACCTTTCCGATATGGTATCATTTCCCCTGTTACCTTATAGCCATATTCCCCCTTCTTAGGGGGCACTATCTGGGCTAATTGTTCCCCCTTGTTAACGTTATTTATGCTATCTAATTCTCTATAATCTACCGTGCCATCTTTCAGTATCTTAGGAGTTAATTTTCTTTTTTCATCAAAAAAGTATTTTATATAGCCATCCTTTCCGTCTAAAGGCTTAATACCATTTGCAATGCATATTTTTCTATTATAGTCTCCATCCGTTAAAATGTGTTTCAGTTTATCCTCTTGTAAGCCTACTTTAATAATGCCCTTTATTTCCTTTACTATTTTGTCTACTCCTACACCTTCGCATCCATAAGCATTCCTTTCAACATCTTCTGAGGTGTCTATCTCCTTCTCATCCAATAGGGTGATATAGGCCTTCATCCCATCTCTAGATACCTCCAATTTTATATTAGGCGAAATATTATACATAAAACACCTCCCAATTAGGACTCATAAACGGACTCCCTTACCAATCGATTCTTTATCCTCAAAATCGCCTTGCTATGGATTTGAGAAATCCTAGATTCCGATAAATCCATAATATAGCCGATTTCCTTATAGGTTAGCTCGTCATAATAGTATAGGGATATTACAGTTTTCTCCTGCGGGGCTAACATATCAATAGCGTCTGCCAGGGCCTCCTTTAATTCCTTTATTTCAAAAGCCTTTTCCGGCGTAACAGGATTTTGATTATTGTCTATATAGTATTCTCCTTTATTGCTTAATAGATCCTCTAGGGAGATCACATTGGAATTAGCTATGGCAGCTAATGTAGATTCTAATTCGTCCAGTGGAATATTTAAAAATTGAGATAACTCTTCATTAGAGGGTGCCTCTCCCAATTTGTTTTCTAAGCTTCTCATAGCATCTTGAATCTCCTTCGACTTTCTTCTTAAGGACCTGGGAACCCAATCCATTTTTCTTATATTATCAATAATCGTCCCCCTAATTCTGATCTGTGCATAGGTTTCAAATTTAATATTCCTGCTTAAATCAAAACGTTCAATGCTATCCATCAACCCAATAACCCCAAAACCAATCAGATCATCATATTCTATCTTGCTGCCATAGAAATTATACATCCTGCCGGCAACTATTTTTACTAAATCTATATACTCCTCTATCAGCTGCTGCCTTATTTTCCTATCCCTAGTACGAGCATACTTTTCCCATAACTTTTCTAGCCTCATCCTACATTTACCTCCCTATAGGATATTAAATGACCTTAATTCCATGACCTATAGTTTTAACTAGCAGCGAACCATCCTCAACATTTAATTCGATCGTTCTACCATAATTTCCACCGGTATCTTCAGAAACGATCTGTATATTCAGCTCCCTTAGCTTTTTTTTAGTTGCTAACACATTTCTTTCACCTATTTTCAAAATGTTATTGTTTTTGTCAAAGCTGAACATTTGGGAACCACCAGCAACTTTTGCAGTTAAGTTTTGTCTAAACGCACCTTTTTGAATCATCTTTTCTATTAATAATTCGATTCCGGTATCAACGAACTTTGCCTTATTTGCATTATTCCTGATCTCCTTACTAGATGGGAGCATGGGATGAGCCAGTCCAGCTACCCTATTATGCTCATCATATAGCGCTATGCCTACGCAAGAGCCTAATCCAAGGGTTGTCAATATTCCCAAATTCTTGATTACGTTTAAATCTGCCATACCAACCTTGATTATTTTCATGCTACAATACCCCTAAACTCGATAATATTTTTTCAAAGGAGGTCATATCCGGTAACAGGAATAGGTTGCCTCTTACACTATTATTACCTTCTTCGAAAATGGTCTCTATTAACAATACGCGATCGGAGATATAGCCAAATTGAATAGCCGGAACGCTTAATATAGCTCCCGCCATATCTATAGCCAGAGATGGAACAGATATAGATATGTTCAAATTAGTTAAATTGCCTAGGGCATTTACGTAGGAGGAAGCCAATATGTTTCCTACTTCAGATAGGGCTGACATAGCCAAATCATCCAAATCTTCTTCCGTATCTATTCTGTTCAATAACATATTGCTTAAGTTAATAGCAGATTCCAGATCTAATATAAACATAATGTTGCCGCTTATATCTTTATTTAGGTCTAAATATATTCCAACTACTAACTCTTCCTCTCCGCCTAATACACCTGCAACATCTTTAAATTCTAGTATCTTCACAACGGGTACATTCATATCCACTCGTTTAGATAGCATACCGGCCAACGCCGTAGCAGCATTTCCAGAACCAATATTACCTATCTCACCTAATATATCTATCATCATAGCATTCAAATTTTCAACATCCATGGTTTGATTCTCCTCTAGTATTCTAACACCTTAGCTAAATTTAACAATACTATCAACCTATCGCTAGTTTTTCCTACACCACTTAAAAATTCAGTACACTCATCGCTGTTAGCCTTAGGGGGTGGATCTATATCTTCCCTATTTATTTCTAACACCTCTGACGAAGAATCGACTATTAAACCTGCAGTTACATCACCCATAGAAGCCACTATAACTCTCGAATTCTTATTGTATTCTTGCAATTTAATGCCCAGCCTCATCCTTAAATCCACAAGAGGAATCACCTCTCCCCTTAAATTGATTACTCCCATTACATATTCCGGTGCATTGGGAACTCTGGTAATCTCTTCTGCTTTTTCTATCGACAAAACGTTGTCTATAGGTATCCCATAGTGCTCTTCATCTAGCTTAAATATTACATACTTGTTCTCCATTTCGGAAGCCATATATAACCCCCCTTATATTATTGAATTCACATCTAATATCAAAGATACATTTCCATTACCTAGTATAGTAGCACCTGATAGGTAGTCGATTTTGGATAGATATTTGCCCAGGGGCTTTATAACTATCTCCTGTTGCCCAATCAAATCATCTACCAACAATGCAGCCTGCTTTTCACCTTTTCTAACTATAACTACTATATGTTCCTTCATCTTCTCTACATCATCTAGCCCTAATATCTCTCTCAACTTTACAATGGGTACAGTTCTACCTCTATACAATATAACTTCCTGATCATAAACATTTTTAATGTCTTCTACCGTAATTCGTATTATTTCCGTTATAGATCCTAGCGGTATTGCATATATTTCATCGCCTAATTTAACCAAAAGGGCCTGTATTATCGCTAGGGTTAAGGGAAGCCTTATAGTAAATTTAGTTCCCTTATAGGGTTGGCTATCAACTTCAATAGAGCCACTTATAGATTCTATCTTACTTTTAACAACATCGAGGCCTACACCTCTACCCGAAACATCTGAAACCTCCTCAGCAGTACTAAATCCTGGCGTAAATAATAAGGAAATAGCTTCCTCCTGGGATAATAATTCGCCCTCCCGTTCGGTAATAATCCCTTTTTGTATAGCATCCTCCTTGATCTTATCGCCATCCAAACCCCTTCCATCATCGATAGCCTCAATAACAACGCTATTTCCATCAGCGTATGCATTTAATGTTATCGTTCCTTCTTTGGGTTTCCTGTGTTCTATCCTTTCCTCCGGTGTTTCTATGCCATGATCGATTGAATTTCTTATTATATGAATCAATGGCTCCCCAATTTCATCTATTACAGTTCTATCGACTTCAGTTTCCTTACCTGACATGCGAAGATTGATCTCCTTTTCCAATTCCTTAGATAGATCCCTTACCATTCGGGGAAATCTGTTAAAAACCCTTTCAATGGGAACCATTCTTACCTTCATAACCGCATCATGAATGCTGGTTGTTATTCTTTCCAGGTATTCTATTGCCTCTCCCATATTTTCTTTATTTGAAGATTGGCTCAATTCATCCATCCTGGTCTTGATTATTATCAGTTCGCTAACAAGATTCATAAGGTTGTCCAACCTATCTATATCTACTCTAACGGTTTTCCCCATAATATTGTTTCTGTCAATTATTTTGCTTTTTTTACCATCTCTTAATAAATCTTTTTCCAAATCTCTAGATTCTATGGCTTCATTGTCTAAATCCGCCATTTCTCCTAAAATATCATCCCTATCTACCTCTTCTATAGAGATGTGATCAATCTCTGAAACTGTATTCAATTCCCCCATGACCTTGGAAGAACTTACCTGAGAAATAAATATTACTGTAAATTTAGATTCGAATTTTTCATCCTCGATATCCTCCACCGCGGGATTAGAAAAAATTATTTCCCCTATGTCTTCTAAGATATTGAATACGATAAATGCCCTTGCAGCCTTGAGTATACAGTTAGCATCCAATGTAATTTCGATTTTATACGAAGATAATCCCCTAATCCTTGCCTCCTCTAATACCTTAAGCACATATTCATCGACATTATCCAGCCCCTCATGGAGCTGGTTACCGCCTTCCCTGTCAAGGCTATCTTCAGCCAATATAGATCTCAACCTATTTATTAAATCCTGATGATCCTCGTCATCTTCCTGCCCACCAGATGCTATAAAATCAATAGAGTATTCCAATACATCAAAGCATTCAAATATGATATCAATTATATCCTCATTTAATGCAATTGAATTGTTTCTAATTCCATGCAATACATTCTCCATTTCATGGGTCAAATTACTTATGTTGGTGAAACCCATGGTCCCGGACATTCCCTTTAGAGTATGGGCTATTCTAAATATTTCATTGATTATATCTATATTTCCCATATCCTTTTCAAGCACTAATAATGCTTCATTCATGCCTTGCAAATGTTCTTTAGCTTCCTCCACAAATACATCAACATATTGGTTTAAATCTAAATCCATTATTACACCCCCACTATATTCATTATTTCATTAGCAATATCATTCAAGGATACGACCTTATCTACGCAACCTGTCTCTATTGCCAATTTAGGCATTCCAAAAATTACAGAAGACTCCTCATCCTGGGCTATGGTATACCCACTAGATCTTTTGATTTCAACAATTCCTTGGGCACCATCGGAGCCCATGCCAGTCATAACGACTCCAACTTTCTTTAAATTGTTCAACTGTGCAACAGACTCCATCAAAATATCAGCTGCAGGCCTTAAACCTCTTATCGGTTTCTCCTTACTAAGCCTTATAATATGCCTATTATTAACAGTTTCCACCCGCATATGATAATCTCCCGGGGCTATATAGCAATATCCCCTCTTTAAAATATCGCCATCTTCCCCCTCTTTAACCTCAATCTGTGATAATGCATTCAATCTATCCGACAAGGATTTTGTAAATTTGGGTGGCATATGTTGTACAACAACTATAGTTGCGTTTAAATTCCCCGATAGCAAGGGCAATACATTTTGTAAAGCCCTGGGACCCCCCGTGGAGGTACCTATAGCTACTATGTAATCAAATGTTTCGATAGCAATATCCAATCTTGGTTGATAAATTTTAGGCGGATGGATGATATTCCTATCCCTATAGTTTAATTTTTCCCTATATTTAAACGCAGTTTTTATCTTATGAATCATCTCCAGTCTAATCTTTTCGCTATCCAAACTAAAGATATTTTTAGGCTTTGGTATGAAGTCAATAGCTCCCTTTTCTAAAGCTTTTAAAGTTAAGTCAGCCCCCTCTGTCGTCAAGCTGCTAATCATAATTATCGGAATATTATGCTTTTTAGTGATCTTCTTCAATGTGGTTATCCCATCCATCACAGGCATCTCAATATCTAATGTTATAACATCGGGGTTGAGCAACGGAATCTTCTCCAAAGCCTCTTTTCCATGTCTTGCTTCGCCTACCACAACAATTTCCCTATCATTTTTAAAGATATCAGACAATAGCTTACGCATAAACGCCGAATCGTCTACTATCAACACTCTTATCAATTATATCAACTCTTTTTCCCTTAATAATCGTTCCTCTAAAAAAATAAATTTTATTATATTATCCCTATCAAACTCTGCCAGTTTTATAAAGCTGACACCTAAACTATATTTATAATTTGGATTGTCCGATTCTTCAATTCTCACAACTTTACATCGGTTATCTATATTATGGGTGTTAACCTTGAACTTGCATTTTATTACATCCCCAACCCTATGCTCAAAATTAGAATACAGATTTAATCCTGAACCGCTTATATCTTTAGTCTTACACCTTTCAACTTCCACCTTGTTTTTAACAATGCTCTCTTTGATTACAGGGATGGAGATTTCAAATCTATAGAACCCCCGCCGTTGATCCCTTCGAATGTCAGATGTCTTCTTTATCTCTAGCTTATAGACATCTTTGTAGCTACTCTTTAATATAGTTGCATCAAAGGTATATCTACCCCTATCCTTAACCGTATAACTAACCCTTATGTTTTCACCCTCATGCATCATGACTAAATTTTGTTTATATATGGGACCACTTATAATCAAAGTCTTCTCGGTGATATTTAACACCTGACTGGGATAATATCTATTGGTCTTGGAAATCGATCTAGCTATTTCGATTCTAGCCCCTATATCGAGGGTTTCTTTCTCAGATACCATATATACTAGTCACCCCGCCTTAAAATAAACTTTTTTAACCTCTGAGTAAAACTAAGTTTTCTATCCCTTCCTTTTAAATTAGGGGAATCTATAAATCTTAGTGCCATTATATTTATTCTTTTGGCCATATCCGATCTAGGATTAGATATTAAAAAGGGTTCTTGATTTACAACTGCTTTGTTCACAATTTTGCTTTTTTCTAAATATCCCAAAAAGTGTAAATCAACTTTTAGGAAATTCTTAGCAACCTTGTTAAATTTGTTAAACAGATTTTCAGCTTCCGTTCTGTTATTTACAATATTTGCTACTATATTTAGTTTACCTTTATACTCTTTCAATGTCAAAGCCTTAACCATGGTATAGCTATCCATTATAGAGGTAGGATCCGGGGTCGTTATAAGTATAATTTCATCTGCAATTGTGACAAAATCTAGAACCATATCGGAAACTCCAGCCCCTGTATCTATAATTACATAATCCATCATGGTTTCTAACTCTTTAAATTCCTCCAATATTCTTCTCATATTATTGCTATTAATAGCCGATATCTTGTAAAATCCAGATCCCCCCGATATGATCTTAATTCCCTCCGGCCCCTCTCCTATTACTTCATGAATAGTTTTGTTGCTGGTTATTAAATCGGTGATGCTATATTTTATATTTATTCCAGCTAATATCTCCACATTGGCTAATCCTATATCTGCGTCCAATATCAATACCTCATATCCAAGCCTTCGTATTGAAATCGCCAAGTTAATAGCAAAATTTGTCTTTCCCACTCCCCCTTTTCCACTGGTAACGGCCAATACCTTTGCCTTTGATCTGGTAACAGTATAATTATTATCTTTATACCCTATCTTGTTCGCCATCAATTCCCTTAACTTTTCAGCTTGATCTTTCATACGGGTCCTCCCCAATCAACCAATCAGTTACTTTATCTCTGTCCAATATATCAATGTCATCCGGTACGTTTTGACCATTAGTCATATAGGCAAGCGAGTTTCTTGTCAGATATTTAACATTGAGTATATTGCCAAATTCTCTAGCTTCATCCATCTTAGTAAATATGATTTTATAGTCCTTTATAAAACTATATTGTTCTATTATAGACTTCAATACACTAAAGTTTGTAGTTCCACTCAGAACCAAATATACCTCCCTATTTTTAGCAGAATTCATCATTTCATATAGTTCATCTTCCTTAGTTACCTTTCTATGGTTTTTACCCGCTGTATCTACAAATATAAAATCTTTCTCTTTAAATTTAATTAATGTCCTATTAAAATCCCTGCTATTATATATAACCTCTAAAGGTAACTGCATTATATCACTATAGGTTTTCAATTGTTCCACAGCCGCAACTCTATAGGTATCAGAGGTTATCAAACCTATCTTATGTTTTTTTTCCATTGTCAATTTAGCAACTAGCTTTGCCAATGTAGTGGTTTTGCCCACTCCTGTAGGTCCTATAAGGAAAATTACCTTCTGACCTCCCCGATTATCTATGTTCATAGGTTGCGCCCGCCCAATATATTCAGATATAGCATATTTCACTATGTCGTGGATAGCCTGTTCATCTTTATCGCTAAAATCTATTTGTTCATTCAACTCTCCTAGAATAGAAGTTGCTATAGAATGATCCACTCCATTTTCCAACAATCTTACATGGTATCTTTTAAGTTCTACCGGTATTTCCAATTCTGTTTTGACCATGGTGGAAGATATATCCTCTATCATAGTTTTAAGTGCCATAAGTTCATTACTAACCTTAACCATATTGTTTTCAATATGAGGTCTGGAGGCTAGGGAATCTTTTGATTCATATGCAGCAGTAATCTCCACTATTGGCTTTTTAAAAAAACCTAGAAATCCTTTTTGCCTTACCTTTCTCGTATTTAGAACAACGGCATCGGAACCAAGTTCCTTTTTTAATTGATTCATAGCTTCATATGCAGTAGGACCTGTATACTTTTTTACTATCATTATATATTCACCATCCCTATAGACTGAACTTCTACCAAGGGCTCTATTTCATTATAAGATAAAACTATCAAATCTCTTGTTAACTGCTCAGTTAACCTCTTAAAATAAAATCTAACTATCGGCGCTGTTAATATAATTGGTTGTTGTCCAACAGAGGTTAATTTTTGTACAGCTTTCAAAGTATTGTCCAAAATTTTTTGGGCTACATTGGGTTCTAGAGATAGATAAGAACCTGTCTCCGTCTTGTTTATGGAATTCATAATCATCTCTTCCACCTCATTATCCAATGTTATTACATTCAAAGTGCTATTTTCTACATATTTATTGGTTATGTAGCCGGACAATCGTTGCCTAACATATTCGGTTAGTAAATCCGTATCCGTTGTAACACTTCCATAGTCAGCTAGTGTCTCCAATATGGTAACCATATCCCTTATACTTATCTGTTCTTTAAGCAAATTAGATAATACTTTTTGCACATCGCCTAGAGATAACACTTTAGGCACCACCTCATCGACCACTGCAGGATATTCCTCTTTCACGTTATCGATCAATAGTTTCACATCCTGCCTACCTATAAGTTCATAAGCCCTTTCCTTTATCACTTCAGTTAAATGGGTCGCTATTACGGAAGGTGGATCTACTACAGTATAGCCGAATATCTCTGCCTTTTCCCTTTCGCTTTCGGTAATCCATTTTGCAGGTAAACCAAAAGCGGGTTCTATAGTATCAATACCTTCTATTTCACCTTCTCCGGTTCCAGGATCCATAGCTAAGTAATGATCGAAAAAGATCTCTCCCTCAGTTACCTGGACCCCTTTAATCTTTATTATGTATTCGTTAGGATTTAGCTGAATATTATCCCTTAATCGAACAATAGGGACTACCAAACCCAATTCCATAGCTATCTGTCTTCTTATCATTACAATCCTATCCAAAAGATCCCCACCTTGACTTACGTCGGCTAAGGGGATAAGCCCGTATCCAAATTCCAGTTCGATATCATCCACTTTTAACAAATCCAGCACATTTTCAGGCTTTCTCAATTCTTCAGCCTCAGAAATTTCCTCAATAGGTTCATCTGTTTCCAATTTAATCTCCCTATCCATAGAGTAGCCTAAAAAAGCAAACATAAGCCCTATAATTAAGAAGGTAAGCTTTGGCAAAGGTGTCAATATTCCAAACAATATCATAACCCCTGCAATTATATATAACAGCTTCGACCTATTGCCGAATAGTTGTTCGATTAAGTCTTGTCCTAAATTGGATTCCGAGGCGGCTCTGGTTACAATTAAACCAGTAGCGGTTGAAATCAGCAAAGCAGGTATCTGGCTGACTAAGCCATCCCCTACTGTCAACAGGGTATATTTTTGCATAGCTTCGTCAATAGGCATGCCCGATAAAATACCAATGGATAATCCAGCTACTATATTTATTATGGTTATTATAATACCAGCAATAGCATCTCCCTTAACAAACTTGGTGGCCCCATCCATGGCAGCATAAAAATCTGCATACCTTTGAATATCGGCTCTTCTTTGCCTCGCTTCCTCTTCAGTTATTAATCCAGAGTTTAAATCTGCATCTATTGCCATCTGCTTTCCAGGCATAGCATCTAATGTAAACCTTGCAGATACCTCTGCTACCCTTTCAGCTCCTTTGGTTATCACTACAAATTGAATTACTATAATTATTAGAAATATAATAAATCCTACTACAGCGTTGTTTCCTATAACAAATTTTCCAAAGGTTTCAACTACCTTACCAGCATCTCCATGCGCTAAAATTCCCCTGGTAGTGGAGATGTTTAAAGATAGTCGAAAAAGTGTGGCAACTAGCAATAGGGATGGAAATATAGATATTTCCAGTACATCTTTAGAATACATGGATAATAATAGTATTAACAATGAAAAAGCTATATTAATCCCAAGCAAAGTACTCAATAAGGCGTTAGGTATAGGTATTATTATTATTACAACTATTGCAATAATGCCCAATGCAACAACGACATCATCAAATCTCATTATCCTTCCTCCTAAAAATCATCTCTTAAACTATATACATAAGCTAACACCTCAGCTACAGCCTGATATAGATCCTCCGGTATCAAATCCCCTATTTCCACCGTGTCGTATAATGTTCTAGCCAGTGCTTTATTTTCTACCAATATAATCGAGTTTTCCCTTCCAACTTTTTTGATGTTTTCAGCAACTAGACCTATTCCTTTGGCCAATACATAGGGTGCCTGATATAGTTTCTCGTCGTATTTTATAGCAACAGCTATATGGGTTGGGTTTGTTATTATTACATCTGCTTTGCGTACATCGTGCATCATCCTCGACATGGCTATTCGCCTTTGGCTTTCTCTGATTCTAGATTTGATCAATGGATCGCCCTCTGTTTGTTTATGCTCTTCCTTTATCTCCTGTTTAGTCATTTTAAGTTCCTTTTCATATTCTAGCCACTTAAATAGATAATCTAAAAAGGCCAATATCGCAAATACCCCTATAATCCTAGTAGAAAAACTGAATACCATAGCGGCAAAATTTCTCAAAATCAGCATGAATTCCAAATTGGATAGATTTATAATTTCTGTAATGTTTTTTTTAATAAATTTATATCCTACATACCCGGTCACTAAAATTCTAAATATGGACTTTAACAACTCAACCAAAGCTTTTTTAGAAAACCATCTTTTAAAACCTTCTACAGGATTTATTCTATTTAACTTTACCTCTAAAGTCTTTGTAGTAAACAGAAAACCTACCTGTATATAGTTTGCAATAAGAGCAGCTAGAAAAGATATTAACAATATTGGCAGCATTATAGTTAACAGGGCGGCTACCACCTTAGTAAATCCTATCATCAAGTTGTTTTCATAAAACAGACTCTCCACATCTTCAATTGCGCCATATGCAACGGTCATAAAATCGATTAGATTGCTTATTATATATTTACCCAATAATTTAAATCCTAGAAACATAGCTAATAGAATAAATGCCCCTGTTACCTCTCTACTTTGGAGCACTTGTCCTTCTTCCCTAGCATCCCTTCTTTTCTTGGGAGTAGGTTCTTCCGTTTTCTCTAAATCTGAAAACAATTGTAAATCCATTTTTAGTCTCATACAATCAACCTTTGATAAATAATTTTAAAAAACTATAGATATGCTCAGTTATTTTATTATATATACCCATTGTTATAGAATAGAATATAGGTGTCGATATTGTTATAAATAATAGCCCTATAAATATCTTTAAAGGCATTCCCACCACAAATACATTCATTTGAGGTATGGATCTTGCAATTATAGCCAATAATAGATCCACAATAAAGATAATAGCAACTATAGGGATGCTCAACTGAAAGCCAATTTTAAATGTTTCTGCTATTAGATTAATTAATATATCCATAATATTTCTGTCGAAAACAAATTTGCCAATAGGAATAAACTTATAGCTGTCCACTAGCGCATTTATAACAATATGATGACCATTAATTGATAATAGGGTTAAAAACGCCAGTATATAATAAAAGTTCCCCATTATAGGTACTTGTACCCTATGCTGAGGATCCATGACATTTACCATACCAAATCCGATCTTCATATCTATTATCTGTCCCATTACGTAAAAGGCGGTAAAAAAGGCATAGCCAATAAAGCCTATTATTGTACCCACCGCTAATTCCTTGAAAATTAGTTCTAAAAACCCTATCTCCCTAAGGCTTATATTCACATTTAAAACCATAGCTAATAGGATTGATATCAACAATGAAAAACCCGTTTTCATAGAGATTGGTATGTTCTGTGAACTAAAAAAAGGAGAGATAAAAAAGATACCAGAAACTCTAGCCAAAATCAATAAAAACATTTCATATTTTCCAAATATAGTTTCCATAATTCCATCCATTTTAAACACCTAACTATTTGATATATAGATTTATATTGTTAAACAATTCTGTTGTAAACTGAGTAATTATTTTTAAAATCCAAGGCCCAAATATAATTATAGATATGAATACTGCAATAATCTTTGGTATAAAAGCCAATGTTGCCTCCTGGATTTGGGTAACAGCTTGAAAAATACTAACCACAAGCCCCACAATTAGACTAAATATCAACATTGGTGCTGCCATCATTAAGATAGTACGTGTGGCATCCTGGGCTAACTTTAAGACATTTCCGTGTTCCATTTATATCCCCCCTTATTTAAAGCTTAACACTACCGATTTTATTATTAGATTCCAACCATCCACCAACACAAATAGCAATATTTTAAAGGGTAAAGATATAATAACCGGTGGCAACATCATCATACCCATGGACATCAATGTGCTAGCTACCACCATGTCAATGACTATAAACGGAATATAGATTACAAATCCTATCTGGAATGCTGTCTTCAATTCGCTTATAACAAAAGCGGGAATCAAAACATGGCTAGGTACATCATCCAAATCACTTACGTTATCCATTTTTTTTATGTTTAAGAATAGACTTAAATCCTTATCCCTAGTCTGCCTAAACATAAACTCTCTGATCGGATCCATTGCTCTTTCCAATGCCACCTCTTGATCTATTTCTTCCCTTAAATACGGTTGTATTGCTTCGTTGTTTAATTGAACCCCTATTGGTGCCATTATAAATAATGTTAAAAAGAGAGCTAATCCTATAATCACCTGGTTTGGAGGTGTTTGTTGAAGACCTAAGGCATTTCTTATAAATGATAGCACTATTATTATTCGAGTAAAGCTTGTCATCATTATCAAGATAGATGGTGCCAAGGTCAATATTGTTAGAGCAAACAACAATTGCAAAGAAAATACATAATTTTGCGATTCAGGACTGTTGCCCAATATAGAATTTTCCCCAAATAGTGATATTTCAGGCTGGGCATATACCTGTCCGCTCATCAATATAATTATTGATACTGATATTGCCAATATTTTAATCCATTTTCTCATTATCGTTCTCTTCCTCATCTAGCAATTTATTAAATCTACTTGAAAGTTCTTGTACTTTTTGTTGCAACTTATCAATATACTTATTCTTTTTTAAATATTCATATTTCTGCTTAAGTAACTCATCTTCAAAAGAACCATCGACATTAAGTTCCAATTCATCCTCTATAAACTTATCGAGGACTTTAATAGTATTATTTGTAATGCCCAATATATATGCTTTTTTATTAATCGTTACTATGGCTATCTTGATGTTAGAATTCAACCTCAATACATCTATAATCTTCATATGTTTGCTGCTTATATATTTTTCAGATCTTTTAGCTACGAACCTTGTTCCATATATTGCAAATACAATTATGCAGATAAATATAAATATATTAAGGATCAATTTCATTATTGTTTTCCCAAGGCTAAAATCTATTTCTGGCTCGGCATAACAAGCGCTACTTATCGATAATAATGTTGGTATGATTAAAAATAATATTCTATAGCTATACTTCTTCTTCAACTTAAAACCTTCTTTACAGCTTCTATTACCCTATCGGATTGAAACGGTTTTACTATAAAATCCTTAGCTCCAGCTTGAATGGCTTCAATGACCATAGCTTGTTGCCCCATAGCTGAACACATTACTATTTTAGAATCAGGATCTATTCGTTTTATTTCCTTTACAGCCTGAATCCCATCCATTTCTGGCATCGTTATGTCCATTATTGTCAGTTCGGGCCTAAGTTCTTTAAATTTTTCAACTGCTTTTACCCCATTCTCGGCTTCACCTACCACGTCAAACCCATTCTTTGTCAATATATCCTTAATCATCATCCTCATAAATGAAGCATCATCTACAATTAATATACCTTTCCCCATAGTAATTCCTCCTTTAAAATCTACATACTAATCATTCACTTAGGATTTATCAATATCTGTTATTCTTATCCCAAAATTATCATCAATTACCACCACTTCACCTTTAGCTATATACCTTCCATTTGCATAAACATTCAAAGGTTCCCCTAATAATTTATCAAGCTCCACAATAGTGCCTGGCCCATAGGATAGTATCTCCTCAATTCTTTTTGTAGTCCTACCCAGTTCAACAGTAAGCTCTACTGGTATCTCCCCAACTAAATCGATAGGCTCCTTATAGCTAGTCGCTTTAGCAGCATCGAAGGTTTCAAATTCTGGGCTTTTGACGACTACATGCTTCTCTTCTAATTCCTCGTCCTTTGTTACATGTCCACTTCTTTGGATCTTTTCAGTTTTTTCAACATCAGCTAAATTCATATCGCCATAATCTTGGGTTTTGTCTGTCTCCGCTGTATCATCTGTGGTTTCAATTGAATCCTTGTGCAAATTTTCCACCATACTCTGTGCAAAATCTAAGGGAATTAATTGCATTAATTCGCTATCTATCAAGTCTTCAACTACCATTCTAAAAGAGATTTTAATTATTGGATCATCTGTCTTTAGAACATCCATAACTTCTCTACCTTCACTAAAGGTTATTTCCAACGCCTTAGGAGGCGCTATATCTATTCTTTCCATGAAAATTTCAGATAACGATGTGGAAGCTGAACCCATCATCTGATTCATAACTTCCGATATAGCACTTAGATCCAACTCAGTCAATTCTCTATCCGTATCTGGTTCATCTTTACCCATCATAATGTCGGTTATAATCTTTACATCATCAACGTTGATCATCAATATATTTGAGCCCTTTAATCCCGATTTATACCTAACATCGACTGCAACGAATGGGACAGGGTATTCATAAGATAACTTACTAGAATCGGTTATCATCACCTGGGGTGTTGTTATTACCACCTTCCTGTTTAATAGAGTTGATAGGGTTGTTGCAGCAGTGCCCATGCTTATATTTCCTATTTCTCCTAGTGTATCCTTTTCCATATCGGTAATTACGTCATCAGAATTATAACTCTCATCCACATCATCTGATCCTTCCAATAGAAGATCGATCTCCTCCTGAGAAAGCATGTTATTATCCATATCGATCATCACCATCCT
>DUNJ01000079.1 GCA_012839395.1 Tepidimicrobium sp. | reverse complement strand
TTCTTCATGACTTGTAACAAACTCCATATGATAGCTTTTCTCCGGATTGCTAATGGAACCTCCGCCTAGGAAGGCACCTCTGATATAAGACCTCCGGCAACATCTACTATCTACCAGGTCCTCCGGTAGCCCATGATCGATAATACAATAGCTGTCATCATCTATTAAAAAGCCTACATCTTTTAATATACCTTTGGTTACATCCCTGTCCTTTACCACAATCATATATTTATTATTCTTTTTAAGCTGCCTATTTTTTTTTACTATTACCTCTACGTTTGAATTATACAAGGTTTTGATCAATATAAATATTCTTCTGGCTATGGCAGCGTTTTCCGTATTAAATTTCAAGCTCACCTGATCGATCTTGTTGATCTGGATGGTGCTATTCATGCGCACTATAGCAGCTAATTCCGCCATTGGACAACATCTATTATCGATAGGCAACCTGGATAGCTCGCCTTTGGTTCTAGATGAGAAGGACATTCTATCGCTCCTTACCCTAAATATTTTTAGCAATAAATAGATATTAACTATATATTATATACTACAGAACTGTCCATATTAGGATTATTATACTATAAATATTGAAAATATGCTAAAATATTTTTTACCAATTTCCTCATTCCATAATATGGATTATATGCCAGTACTTCCATGGCTAATTTTAACCTCACTATACACAATATATATGAGGTGATCTTATGAATACTAACAATATAAACGAAAAATTTATAATAAACTTACAAGGCAAGTCCTACGTTACCTATGAAGGGCTTTTGGATCTAGCCCACCAAAAAAAAATAAAGTCCATCGAAGTGGAACTCCTTCAAATTCCTTCGAGGGAGAACAATATGACCGCTATATGCAAGGCGACGGCTACTACGGAAAATCAAATTTATACGGATTTAGGAGATGCTAGCCCTCAATCCGTAAATTCCAATATAATTCCCCATATAATTAGGATGGCATCCACCCGTGCTAAGGCGCGAGTGTTAAGAGATCTTACCAATATTGGGATGACTTCCTATGAGGAGATCTCCCATGACCAGGATGCTATTGTATCAGAAGAACCCTATGTTGGCAATATCCCTGAACCGCCAACCCAAAGGCAGTTGGAAACTCTAAAGAGGTTGGCAAACGAGTTAAACGCAAGCATAGATTATGATAATCTGACTAAAAGATCAGCGGGTAGCCTAATATCCAATATGCTAAACGAGGTTAGAAAGGCTTAAAGCCTTGGGTATAAGGCTTTAAGCCTTTCTAGATATTTCTACCAAAACCCGACTTAATTTTATTGCATCATGCCGGATATAATCTTTTTTTATATCTATCAGCTTCTCCTTAACCAATTTAATCCCATAGGAATTTAGTATGCCTTCATCCTTCCAACCTAGGTCAACCGGCTCCGCATCATCAAATCTATATTTTATCAAGGTTTCCCTTGGGATCCATTGGGTATTAGCTACCACATAATCCAATAGATCCTCCCTGCTATGTTCTAATACCCCTAGCACATGATCCAATACGGTATAGCCATCGGTTTCCCCTGGCTGAGTCATCACATTGGCTATATATATTTTAGGGGCTTTAGATTCATATATTATATCCACTATATCATTGACCAATAGGTTGGGTACTATGCTGGTATATAAGCTACCTGGCCCCAATACTATTGCATCCGCCATCTTAATTGCCTCTACGGCCTCATCTAAAGGATAGCTGTCTTTTGGTTCCATATAGACCCTTTTGATTTTACTAGATAATTCTCTACTCCTCAGTGGAATGTTGGATTCCCCTCTTATTGTCTGCCCATTTTCCAATTCAGCATATAGGGTCACATCCTCCAGGGTCATAGGTAGAACCTTCCCAGTTACCGCCAATACATTGCTAACCTCCTTTATGGCCATCTCAAAGCTTCCATATATCTCATTCATAGCTGCTATAAAAAGGTTCCCAAAGCTCTGTCCCTTTAGCCTTCCCTCATTAAATCTATACTGGAGCAGCCTCTCCATAGTAGGCTCCACGTTGGCTAAGGCCAGTATACACGCCTTTATATCACCTGGTGGAAGCATGCCTAAATCTTCCCTTAACACCCCAGAACCCCCACCGTCATCGGCTACCGTTACAATTGCAGTTATATTGGATGTGTATCGCTTCAATCCCCTTAGCAAGATGGATAAGCCTGTCCCTCCACCAATGACCACCATTTTAGGCTCCTTATATGGAATTCTTCCCTTCTCTGTATCGCTTGTGCTCATAGCTACTCTCCCCTATAACAATTTATAATCCCTATGGGTTACAATAGCCCTATGTCCCTGTTCTTCAAGCTTATGTTCAATATAATCTGCTATTGCAACGGATCTATGCCTTCCGCCTGTACAGCCAATCCCTATTATCAACTGGGTTTTACCTTCCTCTATATAATATGGGATTAAAAAGTTCAACATATCCATCAATTTCTCCACAAAGATTTCCGTCTGTTCCCATTTAAATACATAGTCTCGAACCTGTTCATCCTCCCCAGTTAGCTCCCTCAGCTCCGGTATATAGTAAGGATTTGGTATAAACCTTACATCGAATACCAAGTCCGCATCCAATAGGACTCCATGCTTAAATCCAAAGGAGGATACCGATATGGTCAACCTACGCGCCTCTTCCCCTTCTATAAATATCTTGTTTATCTCCTCTTTTAACATTCCTATGGTAAGCTGAGAGGTATCTATTATATAGTCCGCCTTATCCTTTATCTCCTCTAAAAATTTTCTCTCCTCCCGAATCCCTTCGGTAATGCTTCCCATGGGATTTAGCGGATGGGGCCTTCTTAACTCCTTATACCGCTTTATAAGTACCCTATCCTCCGCATCTAAAAACAATATTCTATATTTTAAACCCTTTTCCTCCAGCTCTCCAAGCCCTTTAAATAGATCATCGAAGAATATGCCTCCTCTAACATCTGCTACCACCGCCACTTTATCTATCTCCTTCTTAGATTGGTGGCATAGTTCGGCAAATCTAAATAATAGTGCAGGGGGTAGGTTATCCATACAATAATATCCCCTATCCTCCAACGCCTTCATGGCCTGGCTCTTCCCTGCTCCCGACATTCCTGTGATGATTACAAATTCCATATATTCCACCGCCTCATTCTTTCTCCACATTTACTATTCTATCAATGGGTATCTTTGCCTTTAATGCCCTTTCTATCCCCGTAGCCACATCGCCAACTCTAGATGGATGATGGGCATCACTATTTATATAAAATTCCACTTTCTCGTTTAAAGCTATTTCAATATTTTCAACGGATAGCTGGCTATGGCTCGAGTTTATCTCTAAGGCAACACCCCTGTCATATGCGGCCCTTGCCAACCTCCCTATATCCAGCCTAGCCTTGGAACCAGGATGGGTTATAATATCTATTGGATATCTATCCATAGCCCTTATTATAGCCCCCGTGTTCCACGCGATCATGTTTTTTTGAAGGGGGGGCAATAGCTTGGATAATGGATTCAATATATAGAATTTAAACCTACTATCCCAGCCTTTAGGTATTATTCCATAATGAAATCCCAGTAGCAATATATCTATTATCCCCAGTATATCATCATCTACATCTATACTACCATCATAGCTCATTACATTGGCCTCCACCCCTAGCAATACTTCTATGTCTCCATATTCTTTATTTAATCCATCTACTATACCCCTCATATGAAATAGGGCATCCCTTTTTACCCCATATAACCTATGCCCGGGACCATGATCGCATATGGCTATCTGCTTTAAGCCTTTTTTCCTGGCAGCCTCTACATTATCCCTTATACTCCCCTTACCATGACTAAATATGGTATGGGTGTGGTAATCTCCTATAAGCCTCATCTCTTATCCCCTCTTAATCTCCAACTATTCTTATTTCCGTTTCTAAGCTTACACCAAATTTATCCCTAACTATCTTTTGCACAGTTTTAATGAGGTTCATTACATCTTCAAAAGTGGCCTCCCCTCTGTTCACTATGAATCCACAGTGCTTTTCAGAAACCTGAGCATCCCCATGCCTTAGGCCCCTCAACCCAGCATCATCTATAAGCTTTCCAGCATAATAACCTGTAGGCCTTTTGAAGGTACTCCCTCCACTGGCAAATTCCAAAGGCTGCTTGGAAGTCCTTCTGTAATCTAAATTCTCCATGGTCTCCCTTATAACAGAGGGATCACCCTTCCTTAGTTTTAACTCCACCCCCAGTACCACTAGGCCCTCATCTATAACCCGGCTTCCCCTGTATCTAAAGTTCATATCCTCTCCATCTATATCCAATATCTTATTGTCCCTATTCAAGGCTATTACCTTGGAAACTATATCCTTCATCTCCCCACCATAGGCTCCAGCGTTCATGGTTATGGCACCGCCAATGGTTCCGGGAATTCCACTTGCAAATTCCAATCCCGTTAAAGATTCCTCCAGTGCATATTTAGCAAGAGCGGATAATAGGACGCCACTTTCACAATATAGCCTATCCCCTCTTCTTTCAATGCTATCGAAGCCATTGCTAATCTTGATTACGACCCCTCGAATACCTGTATCCTTAACCAATAGATTGCTTCCATTTCCCATTATAAAGTATTCAATTCCCTTATCCCTGCAAAGTCCAATGGATTTTACCACTTCATCCATAGTCTTAGGGATAAGCATTATATCTACTGGCCCCCCTATTCTGAAAGAAGTATGCTCCTTCATAGGCTCATCCAGTAGTACCTCTATTCCTAAATCTTTAAATAGTCCATATAATTCCTTCTTATTCAAAATACCACTCCTACTCTATTATTTTTCATCTATTTCATCTATCCTATTCTTAGCATCTTCGATGGCTTCATAGGAAAGTTTTTCCCCTAATACAGCTCTATTTAACTCATCATGGATAATGGCTTTTATCTCTTTCCAATTATCTATAAAGGGTATATACTCGGTATAGGCAAGGCTTTTTTCTATCCTTTTCATCTTTATATTATCTGAATACATATCCGATATTTCTCGCTTTACAGTAAATAATCCAACCTCCTCCAAGGCTCTTTGATTGGAATCTTCGGTTAAATATTTTAGCAGTTTAACGCAGGCCCCTGTCTTCTTAGGGTCTAAACTTCCTATTACCCCATAGGAAACTATTCCATCGCTTAGTACCACCGGTAATCCCTTATTCCCGATGGGGAAATTAACTACATCGAAATTGAATCCATCTCCATCTCTGTACAATCTATCCAATGCCTTAACCGCCCAGGAACCTCCTATATAAGCGGCTATATTTTGCTCCCTATGAAACATATCCCAAGCCGTATCTCCATCTGCTACTCCAAAAACCGCGGGCACCACATTATAACTGTTCTTTAGGTCTATAACCCTTTCCAATCCTTTAATAGCCTTTTCCCCATAGAAATTATACCTTAATCGCCTAGGATTTATAAGTTCTGCGCCATCAGAAAGCATTATGCCCCATATATTATAATCTCCTAATCCCATAGGTGCCATAAATCCATATTCATATACCCCATCTTCTTGTGAAGTATAGGTAAGCCTTTCCAGCGAATCTACAAACTCTTCATAGGTCCACTCCCCATTTAATGGGGGCATAACCCCTCTTTCATTGAACTTTTCCAAGTTGATATATAGAGCATAGGTGCTCATAGCCACGGGAATGGCCTTTAACTCCTTATCATAGGTTAAAGGTTTTAAAACCTGATGCTTAAACCCTTCCCATTCATCCTTTTCAAAATAATCATCTAGGGATTCCAATATATTGAAATCGGGAAAATCTAAATCCACCGAGACTATATCGGGAATATCCTCCATACCCTCTTCGATCTCTACCCTATCATCTTTAAAAGTCAATTCTATATATATCCCCGGATTATTCCTTTCAAAGCTAGCGATCCTATCCTGTAACCATATTCTATAATTATGCCCACGTCCCCCTCCAGTGGATAGATCCAGCATATTTATTACCCCTTTATAGGGCTTCTCCTCTGGTTTATTTAAATCTATAATATCATCCACAAATAGATTATAGGACCATATTAGAATAAATATAATTATAATAAGGGAAACTATCCTCCTCAAAGCTACACCTCCTATTATATAATTATTCATGGCAAATATCCATTATGTAAATAACTATTCATTATAAATTTGCTTTTTTGCATGATAAATACCACCCAACTATTGGGTGGTATTTATCATGCAAAATTAAAAATATGCCTATCCTTGAGTTCTAAGTGCCCTGACCAATAAGATGATTCCCATGGTGACACTGGCCAAGGCCATGAAACCGATCTGGAAATTACCTCCCGTATTATCTAAGAGCAACCCAAATATTGGAGGTCCTAATGTTATACCTATGTTGGAAGATGCGGTAAGCACTCCCAATCCCATCCCCACTTGATGGGGTTTAACCAGTTCTGGCAGTAGGGCAAATACGGTTACCGGGATAGGGGTAAATCCTATTCCCAAGGTTACTGCCCATAAGCCTAGGGCCGGTATACTCCTACTAAGCAATAGAAAAGATAGACCCATCACAAGACTTCCAACAAGCAACAATCCCTTTGTCCAGCCCATCCTATCTATTATTATACCTACCAACGGGCTTGCAAATATGGGTATTAACATTATAAGACTGGTAAATAGCCCCGCCTTCTGAAGACCTATACCGGCGCCTTGAAAGTATTGAGGTCCAAAGGTTACATAAGCCAATAGTTGAGCATTGGCTAATGCCCATATTATACCCAATGCCCAAAGGCTTGGATTGGACCAAAACCCATGTTGGGATCCTTTATGAACAGCATCCTCTTCCCCAGCAACATCATCTTCTGGCAAGGAAAGCAATAGGAAGCTTATGGCCAATACCGCCCCTATAAATGCAGCTATCCCCAATATTATAGATCTCCACCTAAACACTCCTCCCAATACCCCAAATAGATTGGCTGCCACTACGGTACCAAAGGGTACAGCTGTATTGAATACCCCCATGGCGATGCCCATTTCATCCTGCTGAAAGAACATGGTAACCAAAAGCGGAGCTAATACCACCACTACAGTAGCGCCTATGCCAGATATCAACCTAAATATAAGCAACATTGAAAATGAATCCGCTAAAGAAAAAGCAACCAGCCCAAGTATTATAGTGGATAAGGCCAATAATATCATAGTCTTTTTGTTGAATCGATTGGCTAAATGGGCTATTAAGAATGGTAAGAAAATCCCTGGAATCGCCGATATTCCCATTAGCATACCAGCCTGAGAGTTGGAAAATGGTATATCATCCATAATCCTATCAAACAAAGGTGGTAATGCTTGTAAGGATATGGCAAATGAAGACATAAGCAAAAATGCAATACCCAATACTACCCACCTATACGAATTCCTTGTTTCATAATTCATTCCTGTTTCCTCCTTAACTTTTTATTAGACTAGCTATCCTGCAATCGGTATTTTAGTCTCAATGATATCCTATACCCAATTCCAGCTAAAATTATAGCATATTTATAAATAGCTATAGTATACCTGCTTATAAATATTTTTTTATATATATGGTTAGAAACAACAGGTATTGGGTAATAACTAAATGTAGAGAAAAGAACATAAGGAGGCGTATTATGAAACATTTTGATTTGTTGCAAGAGTATCTATCAAATCTAGCTGTATTGAATGTAAAATTACACAATATTCATTGGAACGTGGTAGGTGAAAATTTCCTAAAGATACACGACTTCACTGAGGAGGCTTACGATCAACTATTTGAAGATTATGATGCGGTAGCAGAGCTATTGAAGACAAAGGATGTTATGCCATTGTCAACTATGGCTGAATACCTAGAAAAGGCTTCAGTAAAAGAGGTTGCACCTGCAGACTTTACTATGAAAGAATCCCTAGAGATGATGAAGGAAGATATGGAGATAATGAGGGAATTGGCTACCAACATTAGGAATACAGCAGATGAAGAAGGCGATTTTGAAACAGTGGCTATGTTTGAAGATTATGTTGCATATTATAGCAAGAACCTATGGTTTATCGATGCTATGTTGAAGTAAAGAGCAGCTAAATCAATATAAAACAATCTAAGCTTTTTAAAGCAAAATTCTCTTTCCCATAAGATTTGATAAAGCTTAATCTGGGAAAGAGAATTTTTATATTAAATAAAGAGTAGGAGCCTAGCTCCTACTCTAATATCTTATTCCTCTTCTGCCATCTTCCTATACTTCTCATACTTAGCCTTAGCATCCGCTTCTGCTGCTGCAAATAGCTTATCAGCTACTTCTGGGAAAGCACGTTTCAGCGAAGTGTATCTTGTTTCGGTATTTATGAAGTCTAGGAACTCTTCTTTTGGCTCCTTGGAATCCAATATGAATGGATTCTTTCCTTCTTCTTTCAGCCTTGGATCGAATCTATATAGATGCCAGTAGCCACTGTCTACCGCTCTCTTCATCTGAGTCATCATCTTCTCTAGCCCACCAGCCATACGGTGCTCAATACATGGTGCATAGGCTATTATCAGTGACGGCCCATCATAAGCTTCTGCTTCTCTTAGCGCTCTCAATGTTTGATTCATATTTGCACCCATAGCTACCTGTGCTACATAGACATAGCCATAAGTAGTTGCAAGTAGTCCTAGGTTCTTCTTCTTAATCCTCATACCCGATGCTGCAAACTTTGCAACTGCCGCTATTGGAGTTGATTTTGAAGCCTGCCCACCTGTATTGGAATATACTTCCGTATCGAATACCAATACATTCACATCTTCCCCAGATGCTAATACGTGATCCAGTCCACCATATCCTATATCATAAGCCCAACCATCTCCACCAAATATCCACACGGATTTCTTGATTAGGTAGTCCTTAAGCTTAGCAATTTCTTCTAATATTGCCTTGCCTCTTTCATTGGATATAGCCTTATCTAGCTTTGGTAATATCTTGCCTGTTGCTACTCTGGATGCTTTTGCATCGTCCTTTCCTTCTAGCCATTCATTGAATACTTCATTTAGTTCTGCATCTATATCCAATTCCACGAATTCGGTCATCAACTGCTCTATCTTTTCTCTAATCTTCTTAATAGCTAGAGCCATACCATATCCATATTCTGCGTTGTCTTCAAACAGTGAGTTAGCCCAAGCAGGTCCCCTGCCGTCCTTGTTGGTGCAGTATGGCATGGATGGTGCACTTGCTCCCCATATGGATGAACAACCGGTAGCATTTGCTATTAACATCCTATCTCCAAATAGCTGAGTTACCAGTTTTGCATATGGAGTCTCTCCACAACCAGCACAAGCACCTGAGAACTCTAATAATGGCTGTTTGAACTGGCTACCCTTAATGGTAGTATCTGGTACTAGGTCTTCTTTTGGTTCTACCTTCTCTATAGCATAATCCCAATTCTTGGATTCCACATCTACATGATCTCCAAGTGGTTTCATAAACAATGATTTCTCCTTGGATGGACATATATCAACACAAACTCCGCATCCAGTACAATCCAATGCGCTTACCTGTATACGATACTCTAATCCTTCTAATCCTCTACCTATAGCCTTCTTGGTTTCGAAGGTTTCTGGAGCATTTTTCTTCTCCTCTTCATCCAATAGGAATGGCCTTATTGCCGCATGAGGACATACATAGGCACATTGGTTACATTGGATACAATTATCTATATCCCATACCGGTATGTTTACTGCAATACCACGTTTTTCATATGCAGCTGTTCCATGAGGGAATACCCCATCTTCCCTACCAACAAACGTGCTAACCGGAAGTTTGTCTCCTTCTTGCTTTAGAATTGGAATTGCTACATCTCTAACGAAATCTGGTAAATCGGTTGCAGCTGCTACTTCTTCCTCTGCTGTATCTTCCTTCCAATCGGCAGATGGTTCTATCTTAACCAATAGCTCCATTCCCTTATCCACTGCTTCATGGTTCATGGCAACTACGTCGTCTCCATATCTACCATATTGTTGAACTATGGAGTCCTTTAGATGCTCAACCGCTTCTTCTATTGGAAGTACCTTTGATAGCTTGAAGAATGCAGATTGCATTATCATATTGGTCCTTCCACCAAGTCCAATTTCAGCAGCTATCTTGGTAGCATCTATGGTGTAGAAGTTTATATCATTTTCAGCTATATACTTCTTCATCGAAGCTGGTAGGTTTTTCCCCACCTCTTCTTCATCCCAGTTACAGTTTAGAAGGAATGTACCTCCTTTTTTCAATCCAGCTAGTAGATCATACTGATGTACATAGGATTGCTTTGAACAGGATATGAAGTCAGCTTCTTCTATTAAGTAGGTGGATTTAATAGGTTCGTGTCCAAACCTTAAGTGGGATACAGTAATTCCACCCGTCTTCTTACTATCGTAGGAGAAATATCCCTGTGCATACATATCGGTATCGTCACCAATTATCTTAATTGCACTCATATTTGCCCCAACGGTACCGTCTCCACCAATTCCCCAAAACTTACATCTAATAGTTTCTTCTGGTTCGGTCTTTATTTCGTCTTTTATTTCTAAGGATGTATTGGTTACATCATCCACTATGCCTATGGTAAACCTATTCTTTGGTTCATCCTCTAGTAAATTATCGAATACAGCCTTTATTTGGGATGGCGTTGTATTCTTAGAACCCAATCCAAACCTACCGCCCACTATTACAGGTGCATCCTCCCTGCCATAGTATATGCTCTTTACATCTAGATACAATGGTTCTCCAATTGAGCCCTTCTCCTTAGTCCTGTCAAGTACCGCAATCTTCTTCACCGTATCTGGCATCACATTGAAGAAGTATTTATCTGAAAACGGCCTATATAGGTGTACCTTGATTAAGCCTACTTTTTCGCCTTTTTCCATTAAGTAATCTACGGTTTCCTCTATGGTTTCGGTAACTGAACCCATAGCCACTATTACTCTTTCCGCTTCTGGATGACCATAGTAGTTAAATGGCTTGTAGTCTCTACCAGTTATCTTGTTTATCTCCTGCATGTAATCGTTTACAACCTCTACTATTTCCTCATAGTATGGATTTGCAGCTTCCATCGCTTGGAAATAGATATCTGGGTTCTGTGCAGTTCCCTTTGTATACGGCCGCTCTGGATTTAAAGATCTATTCCTAAATTCCTCCAAAGCTTCATAGTCAACCAGCTTTGCCAAGTCTTCGTATTCTATTACTTCAATCTTTTGAATCTCATGGCTGGTTCTAAATCCGTCGAAGAAATGTAAGAAAGGTACCTTTCCCTTAATAGCGGATAGGTGTGCAACCCCTCCTAAATCCATAACCTCCTGTACGCTTCCAGATGCAAGTAAAGCAAACCCGGTCTGCCTTGCAGCCATCACGTCCTGATGATCTCCAAATATGCTCAATGCATGTCCTGCAATGGCCCTTGCACTTACATGAAATACAGCTGGAAGCAATTCCCCTGCTATTTTATACATATTAGGAATCATCAATAAAAGTCCTTGAGAAGCTGTAAATGTGGTTGTTAACGCTCCCGCCGATAACGAACCATGTACAGCACCTGCCGCTCCAGCCTCAGATTGCAATTCAGATACTAATACATTTTGCCCAAAGATATTCTTCCTTCCATGGGCGGACCACTCATCTACCAATTCTGCCATATTGGACGATGGAGTAATTGGGTAGATGGCTGCCACATCTGTAAAGGCATATGCCACATGGGAAGCAGCCGTGTTTCCATCCATGGTTTTCATGACCTTCGCCATTAGTAGACCCCCTTTAGTTTTTATATGTTTGTTTTTAAACAAACTATGTCAGATATATAAGGCAAATCTCCCATTGGTATGTTATGCATTTCCTATGTAGTGATTTGTTAAGTGAAGTAAAAAAGTTAGAATTGTGTCGATGATGTAGTGATAATCCCCAGAGATATTGCCTTTGTTTTTTATAATATATCTACAAAGCTATCTTTAATTTAAGTATATTAAACATCTATTAGAATGTCAACTAAATTAGATATCCAAAAAAGTTCAGTCCTCTATCCCGCTATTTCTTTCCTTTCTTTCCTCTATTCTCCTTCGAACCATACTGTCCAATTCCTCAGCTGCATTGTAGCCTAGCCCTTTCTGTCTGGTTTGTTTTATTTCTTTTAATACGTTTAATAATAATTCCCATGTCCTTTTGGCAGATGAAGTACTTAGTCGTTCTTTAGGGGTATGTGCATCGTATATATCAGGTCCAAACGATATAATATCTATGTTACCCAGTTTTTTTTCGAAAACCCCACATTCTAAACCGCAATGAGTGGCAGTTATTTTGGGCTTCTCCTCATACATATCGATATATACTTTTTTAAATATTTCCCTTATAGGAGAATTTTGTTTATATTGCCAACCAGGATAATTTCCCTCTAGTTGGATCTCAGCCCCAATCAGTTTAGCACTTGCTTGCATTATATCTACAAGCTCACATTTTTTGGTCTCTATAGAGCTTCTTATACTGCTCTCAAAATATATATAATCCTCCATTGTATTTACAATCCCTAGATTTACAGAGCTTTCTGGTAGATGATTTACTTCTTTAGACATGGAGTAAATACCATTAGGTGTTAGTAACAAATAGCTTATAACCTTTTCTGTGGAAGCTTTATCTACACATTTTATATTGGAAATACCTTCCATTCTATTTATATCCACCTTCACACCCGGTTCATTAAACTTTAATTCATTTGTCAGAGTGGAATTCCACTTTCGATTAAATTTGTCTAAATTGATATTTCCAGCATCCCCGGTACATATGAGAACTTCTGAATTTCCAGGTATTACATTGTTTTGCGTTCCACCATTAATGCTTATAATTCTGTAATCTATATATTTTCTAAGATCATTAAGTATGCGTCCCAATAATTTAATTGCATTTGCTCTACCCTTATCTATATCTAAGCCTGAATGTCCGGACTTTAATCCACCAACATCTATTTTATATATTAGGTTTTCCCCGCCTATGTTTTCAAATGTCACATTTAATTTTGTTTTTATCGACACCGCACCTGCACAACCAGCTAAAAACACACCTTCTTCTTCCGAGTCAAGGTTAATGAATATTTTGCCAGATAGATTTTCTCCGCATATCTTCTTTGCTCCAAGCATACCTATCTCTTCTTGTGTAGTAAATACCACCTCTAAAGGAGGGTGGGAAATATCCTCTGACTCTAATAAAGCTAAACAGTAAGCTAATGCTATACCATTATCAGCCCCTAGGGTTGTGCCCTTAGCCTTAAGAAAATCTCCATCTATCTCTAACTTTAAAGGCTCTTCATCGAAGTTATGATTTATACCATCATCCTTTTGGCATACCATATCCATATGACCTTGCAATATTACAGTAGGGGCATCCTCATACCCTGATGTGCCTGGTTTCTTAATAATTACGTTTAGCATCTTATCTCGTTTAAATTCTAGTCTATGTTCTACGGCAAACTCTACTAAATAATTGCTTATATTTTTTTCGTTTCCTGAACATCGAGGTATTTGGCTTATCCTTCCAAAATGTTTAAACACTATTTCAGGTTCCAATTTTTTTAGTTTATTGCTCATATTTTAAACCTCCTGGTTTTGAAAGAAATAATTACTTAATTTCTTCCTCAATTAAATATACCTATTTCCTGATATTTTAGTTTTGTAAATATTATTGTAAATAGTTCCCTTCCCGACTTTTACCAGCTAACTTTTAGGCCCATATATAAAACGTACGCACAAAAAGAAAACAGGATAAATATCCTATTTTCTTTTTGCCTGATGTTCACTATTGAAATGCTAATTCTACTATTTTTAATTAATAAGATTGTGCATTTATATTATCTACAATGTAGTTTCATTATATCAAATGTACTTCTGATCCTAAATTCCAGCTTATATAACTTCCCTGGCTAACTATATTCGATACAAGATATTCCTTTCCTTTTTAAAAGGTTTACCATATGCTGCTCTACTATGGGCCATTTCTAATTTGATAAGGGATTCTAAATACCTTATTGCTACAGCAATGGGATAGATTACAGGAATATTATAGCCGTTTTTTCTTAAATCCTCTTCTAATAGCGCATCTACCCCCATCATTCCTGTGCACCCAAGTATAATTGCTTGTGCATCAAAATTATCAATAACTTCTATGGATTTTCTAGTTAATGCATTTACTAGCTTATTTTTATCGCCTAGTTCTAAAACTGGCATATTGAGTGCCTTAACAGATACCAACTTTTCTCCCAACCCTAGTTGTCTGCCAATTCTTTCTACCGTGGGAATTACTCCAGCAGAAACTGATATTACAGCAAATTTATGGGATATATCTGCCGCGTATATCATCGATGTTCTTCCTGGACCAACAACGGGAATGTCGATGATCTCCCTTGCGGCCTCAATGGCTGGATCACACATACAACTAATAACTATTCCATCAAATCCATCCTCTTGCGCTTTTTGAGCAGCTTTTAAAATGCCTGGTGCAGCCAATGCTCCATCATATTCCCCCTCAATTGATGCCGTTCCATATTTAATTCTTTCAACATCGATATATACATCCTCCGAAAGAAAGTTTTTCATTTCCTGTCTAGTCTCATCTTCAAAACTTTCTGCTGTAAGGGGGCAGATTATTTTAATTTTCATCTTGCTCACCTCTTCTTTTCTTTATAAAGTGCGTTGTATAATACATATAGTTCAAAGGACATCTTATCTAAAATCATAGTCTTCTTCGATTTCTATATATGTTTTATTGAATACTTTTATGTTTTTAGATTCAAACAATTTCATTAGTACAAGATATAGGATAAAGCTAATTACTAAGGAGTTGATTGTTTGAATCCCCCATTCTATATATAATCCTAGAGCAAATGATATTATCCAGGCTATGAACGCCGGTCTTGAAAAATCACCAAATTCAACCCCTGCTCCAAAATCGTACTTACCTTTATTGAGTATATAATAATCTGCAATGATTATACCCGCAACTGGAGGAAATCCTACTCCTAATAGAGACATCCAAGGTACAAAATAATCAATTATACCTAATACTCCTATAAAAGTAGCTATTGTTCCTAGAATTAACACAATTGTGGATTTCTTAATCTTCACCATATTTGAAAATGCAAGGGATGATGAATATAAATTATTATCATTGGTTGTCCACTGACCAGCTATTAATACTATAAGAGCCGGTATCCCTAATCCAACTGATATCATGGCAGCTGGTAAACTATCAAGACCTGTTGCTAGTGCTATTATATATCCAGCCATTATTACAAAAGAATGAGCAAACATATAGCCTATAAATGTTGCAAAAATTGATTGCTTAGCACTTCTAGAATATCTTGTTATATCTGCCTGAACTGCTCCTCCAACTGCAAAACATCCTACTACTACTACAATAGCCGCATTAGTTGTTAAATCCCCTGCAGTTGTTAGATAGGTCAGTCTTTCCCAACCACCGCTAGCCTGTACAGATTTTACTATTCCCAATAGGGAGGTGATAATAATTGCTGGTACAGCTATATTGCTTATAATACTTAACCCTCTATATCCAATATAAGCAGAACTCATCATCAATAAACCGCCCCAAAGACCTGCTATTTTAGGATCCGTTAGGAAACCAGCATTTGGAAAAATAGTATTTATTGTGATGCCAAAAAAACCTACCTGATATGCATACCATCCTGCTAATGTAAAAGCTACCATAGCAGAAATTATCCTAGACCCCTGTCTACCGAAGGAGTGTCTGGTTAGCATCGCAGCACTAACTCCTTCTCTGGCCCCTGCTACTCCCACCAGCCCAGCATAAACAGTCAATATTGCATTACCTACTATAGAAGCTACTAATGCTTGATATAAATTTAAACCACTTGCTAATGCCGCACCCCCATATATAATCCAGCCATGGAGATGCAGTAACCAATGGCTACGAGGGATACGTTGAGAGTACTCTTCCTGGCATCTTGAGGTACCCTTGATAATGCATAATCATTTTTCGCATGTATGTCCATCATTTCTTCATTCGTCGCTGTACTTTTACTTACATCCATTGATAAACCTCCCTTTTATATTTATTCTTTTCCTAATTTCTTTGCTAGGGCTTTAAGCTCGGGATGTATAAACCTTCCTTCATCCATTATTTGCTCTCCATCAAGCCATACGGAGCATTCTAAACAAACTCCATCCACATGGCTTTTTGCTTCTCTTGGCTCACCTCCTGAACAGCTAGAACCTTGATGCCCAAATCCCCACACTGTAGCCCCCCACACTCTTTCGTCCTCTGTCATTACTCCTTCAAGTTTAGCATTTGGGCTACAACCATAGCACACATGAGCTGCTAGATACATATTTGGATCATCCAGTGATTTAAAATAATTTTCAGCCAACTTAGCAAGTCTTCCACCCTCAAATTTTACTATTCGTCCTTTTTCAACAATATAGGTTATAGGTTCACTTAGCACACCTAAATCTAGATCCCCGCCACCACTATATGAACCATCAAAGGTTATCCTTCCATTGATAGTTTCTTCTGTTGGCGCCCATGCAATTTGCCCAATTAGAAAATGAGCTCCTGGAGTGCTATAGTCTATCTCATTATTTATTGGACGATTGGGATCGTTTTCAAATTCAACATCAGTTCCAGCTTTATTGGTAATTCTCATTTTTTTAGCATTCTTTGTAAGCTCAGTTAAAGTATCTTGAAATTCCTTTTGCGCCTCGATATCGATGAGCCCAATATTTCTAGTTATTTTTTCTGCACCTAAGCCACCCAACATAACCTGCCTAGTTCTACCATTGCTAACTGCTTTATCAGACATAGGCGAATAAAGTAGCCATTGTTCATTTAATTCAATCCATACATCTGTTTTGTCCGCACAGGCTATTAAAGGCTCTGGCAAATATTCCATTGTCAATGAACCATATCCTTTGGGCGTAGAGTGCCATGCTAACATAGCTTTTGCACCTAGAGCATCTGCCATTTTTGTAATCTCTTTTGCCACTCTCAAATCCCCAACAGAATCGATTGTTACTAAAACACTTTCTCCCTTCTTAACCTTAAGCATATCATGTAATAATTTATATGCCGTTTTTGTTAATTCCATTTCTAAAGAATATGCCATTATTATTCCTCCCTTACTTAATTTATCAACTAAATTGTATATAATTCCGACAAATTTTGCATTATTTTAAAAAACAAAAAAAAACAGGGTAATTGTTTAAGCATACAATTACCCATCTATGGGAACAATCGGGCATATTGAAGCCTTTATACTATAACTAAATGGATGCACAATCCCCGTCCCACACTATATCTATATATTTCTGAGGATCCGTATCTCCTTCTGTGCTTATTACCAAAACTATTGAATCTTCATTTAGAGCTATCTCTTGCCTCAAATCTCTATACTCATCTCTTTCCATTAATAGACTAATAACTCCAATACCCACTGCTCCTGATTCACCAGATTTTACCTGCGGATCTCCCTTTAATGGTGATGCTAAAATTCTCATCCCCCTAGCTGCTACATAATCTGGACATGAAAAATATCCATCTGAATAATCTTTTAATATTTCATAACTAATGGTATTTGGCTCACCACAGGCAAGTCCTGCCATTATAGTGGGCATATCCCCATCTACTATTTCTATTTGACCCCTTAATGCTGATCTATATAGACAATTTGCATCATCTGGTTCTACAACTATAGTAATAGGTCTATCTTCTCCAAATTTTGCAGTTAAATACCCTTGTACCGCGCCAGCGAAGGAACCCACGCCCGCCTGCAAAAATACATGAGTTGGCTTGTCCACTTTTTCTAGAGCTAATTGTTCCATGGCCTCATCTATAAGGGTTCCATACCCTTGCATTATCCATGTTGGAATATCCTCATAACCTTCCCATGCTGTATCCTGTACTACTACCCAACCGTGTTTCCTGGCCATTTCATCTGATAATCTTACCGCATCATCATAATTTCCATCAATAATGCTAGCTTCTGCCCCTTCTTTTCTTATGTTATCCAGCCTTATTTGGGATGAACCCCTTGGCATATATACAACAGATTTCTGGCCTAATTGGCTAGCAGCCCAGGCTACCCCTCTACCATGGTTGCCATCGGTAGCAGTCACAAAAGTAATTTCTCCTAATTTCTTCTTAATCTCTGGGGATTTTAGATATTCAAAGTTAACCTCTGTAATATCCAATCCCAATTTATCCGCTAAATATTTTCCTATGGCATAAGAGCCACCCAACACCTTAAAAGCATTTAGTCCAAACCTATAAGATTCGTCCTTTAAAAATATATTCTTTATCCCATAATGTTTAGCTAAGTTGTCCAACCTATGTAAAGGTGTTTCGGTATACTGGCTAAAACTTTTGTGGAAATTTCTTATTTTTTCAATTTCTTTTTCTGAAAGATAGTTTATGTCTACTTTAGGCTCTTTATTATTCCTTACATCAACTAAATGATATTCAATTAAGTTCTGATTTTTGTACATCCTCATACCTCCTTCATTTTGCAGCTTTCCTAAACGCTTTGCCCATAGACCAATATAATTTTTATTCTAATTCTACAAGCTGGATAATTACATCTAACAGCACATTAGCTCCGGCAACTAAGTCAGTTTCCGGGGTATATTCCTTAGGATTGTGGCTGATCCCACCAACGCTAGGCACAAATATCATAGCTGTTGGACAAATTCGAGCTATCATCTGAGCATCATGCCCTGCACCGGAAATCATTCGTTTAGATTTTAATCCCCGCCTATTAGCAGAATTCTCTATCAATTGTGCAATATTTTCATCAAAGCTAACCGGCTCAAAGCGTACCAGTTTTTCTGTAGAAATTGCAACACTTTCTACATGGGCAAGTTCTTCTAAATAGTTCTCCAATATATCCTCTTCCTCTTTCAGCCTTTCCTCATCAGGATTTCGTAAATCTACAGTAAAGGTGGCTTGGGATGGTACAACATTGATAGCGTTTGGTTTGAATTCGATGCATCCCACTGTAACCACGGTAGAATCATTTAAATCCTTAACCCTGTCTCTTAAAAATGTCATCACTTTAGCTGCAGCAATCCCTGCATCCTGTCTCATATCTATAGGCGTGGTTCCTGCATGATTGGCTATCCCTTCTATTGTAATACGCTGCCATGAAATACCTTGCACACCCTCTACTACCCCAATAGTTGTATTGCTCTTTTCAAGAATTGGACCTTGCTCTACATGAAGTTCCACATAAGCATGTGGTTGAATAAATCCAGGTTCTGCCTCCCCAAGGTATCCAATTCTATCCAACTCCTCTCCTAGCAATGTTCCATCTATGCCTACCGTTGCCAAAGCTTTATCCACTGAGAGCCCTCCAGCATATACAAGGGAACCCATCATATCTGGCTGATACCGTACTCCTTCCTCATTTGTAAATATACCGATTATAATAGGCCGGGAAGGGATGAATCCTTCTTCTTTTAGGGTTTTTATCACCTCAATTCCAGAAATCACACCATAACAACCATCATATATACCAGCATTCATAACTGTATCGATGTGTGAACCAACCATAATAGGATCTTTGTCTTTATTATCATCATTAGACCAAATACCAAAAACATTTCCTATTCTATCAATTATAACTTCTAAATTAGCCTCCTTCATCCAATCTACTATGGCATCCCGGCCTGCTTTATCAGCATCAGAAACTGCTAATCTTGTTAATCTATTATCCTCATCCCGACCGATTTGCCCTAGTTCTTTAATACGACTAATTAAGCGGTTTTTATTAATTGACCATTTAAGGCTATTAAATCCCATCATATACCCCCCTAATTTTATATAACCCACTCCTTAGAGTTTATATCATCATTATCCCAATTACATTATTTCTAGATACAAAAAAGAACAGGGTAGTTGTTTAATTGCACAAACCCCTTACTTTTCAAAAAAATCAGATATAATAGCCATCAAGGTATTGAATAGATATGGCATTTCCCAAGGTTTATATCCTAAAATTTCTACGATCTTATTTTTACGGTAATTTACGGTATTATAATGTATGTATAATTCCTCTGCTGCTGCTTTAGTGTTCATATTATTATATATCAATGCCTTTAATGTAATATATAGATCCAAATTTTCATCCTTATCGTATTGTTTCAAGTCTTTAAATATATCCTTATTAATGGATTGAAAATCGCCTATGCTGCAAATTTTCTTAAATATGCCATAAAACCCGATGTCCTCAAAGCTTACTACTTTATTATCCCCTAGAAAATGTCTTCCTATCTTAGCAGCTTCGGTAGCCTGAGTATAAGCATCTGGAATATTTTTATAGTTCTCAATATGTCCGCTTATTCCAATTGATACGGAGCCGTTAAAATTATCTGCACAACATTCTAGTATTTTAGTACCAATACTTTTAGCTCTTTGATATGATTCTTCATCATTAGATTGAAGTAAGATCAAGAACATATCACTTCTTAACCCCATAATATTATTCTCATCATCACTTCTTACTATATGTTTAATCTTATTATAAAGAATTTCATTTACAAATTTTAATAGATCCTTATTATTTATTTCAATATTATTTTGTATATCATTTAAGTTAACAACTATCATCCTACATTTGTTTAATATATTCCATCCAATATCTTGCCCCATTTTTATTGCTATCTCATCTGTCCTAAAATTCCATGTAATTAAGTCGCTTATATATTCTTGTTTTTTTATAATCTGTCTTTCTTCAATTCTTAGACTTTTAGTAAATATTAAAGTACATAGGCTTGATATGCTCTTTAAAATTCTTATTGATTCATTGATATCGTTTTCTTTGCATTCTGTCACCATCATACCATAATAAAGTCCCTTGCCTTTGATAGGAAATACTATTTTTTTATTAGATCTACTAGCTATTATACAATATTCTTTTTTCCCACATCTTTTTTGTATAAAGTTCTTATATTCATCAACTAAATTTGTTATTTTGGACGAATCTCTATCATGTTTTGGATATATGATTTCATTATTAATATCTAAGAAAAATATTTTTTTACCGTATTCTTCCGACATTGCTCTATATATATAATCCACGTCTCTCTTGGTAGCAATATATTCAACCTGAATTATTCATGACCATATAAAAAATAATATTTCATTAAAATACATTGTTGAAAATTAAAATTGAAGTTTCAAAAGCTAATATGGAAGGTTTGCCTTTAAAAAAGGGCATAACTATCCTAGGATAAATAAAGAGCTTATATGAAACTTTCAAGGTCCTTTAATTTGGTGGTTACTCTAACTTAGGGATAGACCTAATGTTTTCTAGAGTTTTGATGAATTCCTTTTTGTAAGGACAAGAGCTGCATAACTTAAATATTAGGTACCTAGCTGAACGTGTAATTCTAGAAGCTATCTTTATTAATTTCATTCTGATGGTATCTATTTGCATTTTGTTCATGCTTTTAGGTAAAACTAGCCTCCTAAACCAATTAAATAGGTTGTAAGCTAGGGCAGATATCTGTAGACGATTTGAATTTACTATCTTCCTTGGGCTACTAGTAGAGGAAAAGTTAAAGCCATTTTTACCTTCTTTAATAAAGTTTTCCATACGACCACGATTATTGTAAAGCCTAAGTATATTTTGTGGGCTTAAATCCATGTTAGTCACTATGAAACCATATTGATAGGTAAACTGATTACTAGGCTTTTCAACCTTTACAACTACACGTCTAGGATAATCCCAGCTTGCAGCTTGGTAGGTAAATTCATCGTAGATTACGGCATAGTCTAGCTTGTTATCCTTAGTTAGTTCATCCATCCTTCTAGTGGCAGTTTCAGCTGATTTGTAGAGGGTTTGATTGGCTTTTAGTCTAATAGCATAGGACACACCATTAGTTTCAGCTTGAGTATATAGTTCTGGTTTGGCGAAACCACTATCGGCTCTTAAAAAGATCTCTGTATCTGGGTAGTTTTTTTCATATTCATCTAAAATTGGTTGAAGAAAAGCTACTACATCTGATGATGTATAGACACTACCATTTCGAAGCTTTATTTTTAGTAGGTCACCAGTTAATCCATCATAACAAACCAGGGGATGATAGCCATTAGAACCATAATGAAAGTTATAGTTTACCCCCTCCTGCTTACCATAGGCTGGTAGAAGAGTGGAGTCAAGGTCTAAGAGGGTCCTCTTAGGTGGTTTAAGAGAATATACATTTGTCCTTAAAGCCTTTAGAATTTCATCAAATTGTTCAAGTGTAGACTCATCCATTCTGTTAAAAAATCTTGAAAGAGTTGGCTGTGAAGCTAGACCATCTTTATGATGGATAACATTTAGAACAGGTTCATTCCTAAGTTCATCAGCATCATTATCATTAAAATATCCAGCAAGAATCTGATAAAGAATCTGGCTTAAGTTATCATAATCCTTGTGCTTTCTATCGGCCTTATCCTCGGTTTTAAAAAGCTTCTTTATTGTTTGATGAAAGCCAATTTTATCAGCAAACTCTTTAAGAAGAAAAAGACCAGAATCAGATGATAGATCACCACCATGAAAATTTAATTTTATTTTACTATTGCATTCTAAGTGAAGATTATTTAGACTATACATAAGGGTTCCTCCTTTTGTTATTATGTATGTCTTAGCAACTTCATTTTAACAAAATTGGAGCCCTTTTTCCATCTTTAAAGCTTCACTTTTTAGATGAAAGTCTGGAAAGATGGAAAGTCAGTTAGTATCTAGCTTTGCTCTATATTATTTAATTGCAGTGAATAATTCAGGATTATATAAATAGGTAGAAGTTAATGAATAATCTAAAGGGGGAGAGTTGTATGATTATTGGAGTGCCAAAAGAGATAAAAGAGCAGGAGGATCGAGTAGCATTAACTCCTGCAGGAGTCGACGGCTTCGTCAGAGCTGGTCATAAAGTTTTAGTAGAAGCAGGCGCCGGAGCAGGCTCTTTTATTACAGATGAAGAATATGCAGCACAAGGCGCAGAAATAGTACAAGATGCCTCTGAGGTATGGAACAAGGCCGATATGATCATGAAGGTTAAGGAGCCTTTAAAATCGGAGTATCAATACTTTAGAGAGGGACTTATCATATTTACCTACTTACATCTAGCAGCGGAGCCAGAGCTAACAAAGGCTTTGATGGATACAGGGGCTATCGCAATAGCATATGAAACCGTAGAAAATCCAGATAGATCCCTGCCATTACTTGCACCCATGAGTGAGGTTGCTGGGCGCATGGCTGTACAAGCTGGCTCAATTTACTTAGAAAAAATTCGTGGCGGAAAAGGTAAGTTGGTAGATGGAGTACCTGGCGTAGCTCCTGCTCATATCGTAGTGGTAGGTGCAGGTAATGTAGGTACCGGAGCCATAAGAAGAGCTATTGGTTTGGGAGCAAGGGTTACTGTACTCGACATAGACGTAAATAGACTCACCTATTTAAACGAAGTATTTATGGGCAAAATAGAAACTGTTTACTCCAATAACTACAATGTTACAAACGCTGTGAAATCTGCGGATCTAGTAATAGGGGCAGTCCTCATCCCGGGAAGAAAAGCACCAACAATAGTCACGGAAGAAATGATTAAGCTTATGGAGCCAGGTAGTGTCGTAGTTGATGTAGCAATTGACCAAGGTGGATGTATCGAAACATCCGAAGTAACAACCCATGCTGATCCAGTATATACCAAGCATGGTGTAGTCCATTATGCAGTAGCTAATATTCCAGGAGCCGTTCCACAGACATCAACTATGGCATTGACAAATGTTACATTACCATATGCCCTTCGGATAGCAAATAAGGGATGGAAACAAGCCCTTATAGATGAAGAGCCCTTAAGAAAAGGTGCTAACGTATTAGATGGAAAGGTTGTATATAAAGGGGTGGCTGAAGCACTAGATCTACCTTATACTCCTGTAGAAGAAGCACTAGGAATGAAAGCAGAAGCATTAGGAATCTAAATAGAATTATAAAAACTCCCTCGATAATATCGAGGGAGTTTCTTTTTTCGCTTACATCATCGGCATGCCGCCGCCCATACCTCCGCCCATTCCGCCGCCCATGCCTGCCATTGAATCGTTATCTTCCTTGACATCTACTACTGCAGACTCTGTTGTTAATACCATGGATGCAACAGATGCCGCATTTTGTAAAGCTGAACGGGTTACCTTAGTTGGGTCAGCTATTCCTGAATCTATCATATTTGCATATTCTTCGTTCAATGCATCAAATCCTACTCCAACTTCTTCTGCCTTAACTTTTTCTACTATGATGGAACCTTCTAATCCTGCATTTATCGCTATTTGTCTTACTGGTTCTTCTAATGCCCTAAGTATGATATTTATTCCTGTCCTTTCATCCCCAGTTACCTCATCTAATAGCTTAGCTACAGCTGGTATGGAGTCGACTAGAACCGTTCCACCACCGGCTACCATACCCTCTTCAACTGCTGCTCTTGTTGCTGCTAGAGCGTCCTCTATCCTTAGCTTTCTCTCTTTCAATTCAGTTTCAGTAGCAGCACCTACTTGAATTACAGCAACTCCACCTGATAGTTTCGCAAGCCTTTCTTGAAGTTTTTCCTCATCAAATTCTGAATCGGTTTCTTCAATTTGCATCCTTATCTGCCCTATCCTGTCCTCTATATCCGATAGGTTGCCTTCTCCATCTACTATTACCGTATTTTCCTTATCAACATTTACCTTCTTAGCCCTACCTAGCATATCGATAGTGGCCTCCTTCAGGTCAAGTCCTAATTCTTCGGATATTACTTGCCCACCGGTCAATATAGCTATATCCTGCAACATTTCCTTTCTTCTATCGCCAAATCCTGGAGCCTTAACTGCAACGCAGTTAAATGTTCCCTTCAATTTATTCACTACCAAAGTGGCTAGTGCCTCACCTTCTATATCCTCAGCAATCAACAATAGAGGTTTGCTTTGCTGAACGATTTGCTCTAATATTGGAAGTATCTCTTGGATGTTGGTAATTTTCTTATCGGTAATGAGTATATATGGCTCTTCTAGTTCAGCCACCATCTTATCTGTGTCAGTTACCATATAAGGAGATACATATCCCCTATCAAACTGCATACCTTCCACTACTTCTAAAGTGGTACCCATGGATCTAGATTCCTCCACTGTAATAACCCCATCATTACCCACCTTATCCATGGCTTCCGCAATCAATTCTCCTATTGCCTCATCCCCAGCTGAAATAGAAGCTACTTGTGCAACTGATTCCTTAGATTCAACCTTCTTGGAAAATCTTCTAATTTCTTCTACTGCAGTCTCAACAGCCCTGTTAAGCCCTTTTTGCAATATTACCGGATTTGCGCCAGCCGCTACATTCTTAAGCCCTTCTCTTATAATAGCTTGTGCAAGTAAGGTAGCTGTTGTAGTACCATCCCCAGCTATATCCTGAGTTTTAGTTGCAACCTCTTTTACAAGCTGTGCTCCCATATTTTCATATGCATCTTCCAATTCTATTTCGCGAGCAATAGATACACCGTCATTGGTTATTAGCGGTGAACCAAAACTTTTATCTAATACAACATTTCTCCCCTTTGGTCCTAGGGTTACTTTAACCGTATCAGCCAACTTATTTATCCCTTTTTCCATCGAACGACGAGCCTCTTCACTAAATCTTATCTCTTTAGCCATTACATTCACTCCTTATAAATTTAATTTTCTAGCTAGCGATTTAAATTACCTAGATCTTACACACTATTCTACAACTGCTAATATATCGTTTAACTTGAGTATGGTATATTCTTCACCATCTATCTTGACTTCTGTTCCCGCATATTGTGAGAAGATGACCTTATCATTTACCTTAATCTGATCCTTTTTCTTTTCATCCTTAGTGATGTCATCCCCTATGGCTATAACTTCTGCCATTTGAGGTTGTTCCTTGGCACTACTTGGAAGAACTATTCCAGATTTTGTTCTCTCTTCAGCCTCAACCTTTTTGATAACAACTCTGTCTCCTAATGGTTTTAGGTTCATACTATTTCCTCCTTATATTTTGTAGTAGTTTTCATTTTTATTAGCACTCGATGCCGATGAGTGCTAATATGTACAACTATAATATTACTTAATAAAAAAAATAGAATCAAGTCCCATATTTCCTCTTATTTGATAATATCCTAGAAATTAAGCATATTATCGAAACTTACCTCTTTTTTTCACTTATTCTCTCATTATATGGACATTTTCTCCAGTGTTACCTCCTAGCTCCTTTGCTACATTCCAAAAAACGATATCAAAAAGAAGTACATTAAAGGGATAAAGATACCGGGGGTCATATTGCCCACTTTTATCTCATTTATGCCCAAAATATTGACCCCGATGCCCATTATTAGTATTCCACCCACTGCCGACATCTCCAATATAATCTCCGATATTAGCAAATCCTTTAACATAGATGCCGACAACATTATCGCCCCTTGATATACAAATACAGGTATTGCCGAAAAAATTACCCCTGCTCCCAACGTCGAAGCAAATACAATAGATGAAATACCATCCAATACGGACTTGGCAAATAAGGTGTCATTATTCCCCAATAGTCCACTTTCTAACGATCCTACTATGGCCATAGCCCCAACACAATAGACCAACGAAGCCGTTACAAAGCCTTTGGAAAAGTTAGAATTCCCTTGCCCAAACCTTTTCTCTAAACTGTTACCAACCCTATCCAACCTTGCTTCTATTCCTATAGCTTCCCCTATAATACTTCCCAACACAACGCTTATTATAACCAGAATCATATTTTCTGATTTTATGGCTCCAGTTATGCCTATTATGATCACGGTAAGGCCTATACCATTCATTACAGTCTCCTTGTATTTTTCCTTCAATCCACCTCTTATAAAAGTACCAATAAGACCCCCTATGATTATTGCAATAGCATTTACTATGATACCCAATACTAATTTCACCCCTTTTGTTTAAATATAGATCGCCTTATAATCTATAATATACGATACACTATTTTAAATCATATTTCTATTAAATCATTTAATAGCACCCTATTTCCTTTTACCTATACCATGCTCCCTAGCATAGTAAAATAAATATTGTTGAGCAAATCCTGCTAAGTCCTTAAATTTATCATTTGCATAGATAGAAATTTCTTTTAGCCCTGTATCCTCTTCTAGATAAAGATGTCTCATCACCCTTCCGACCCACACGTCTACAGGGAAGGCATCTACCTTAGCAAATGCAAATAATAGGATGCAATCGGATACCTTAGGCCCTACCCCTGGAAGCCTCATCAGCATCTCCTTAGCCGCTCCCGTAGATAATTGAAATACCCGAGATAGATCTATCTCCCTCGAGGAGATCATCCTAGAAGCATTTACTATATACCTTGCCCTATAGCCTACTCCAGTTACCTTTTCCAATTCCCCTTCTTCTACATTGGCCAATACATCAGCTTTTGGAAACGAATAATATTCCTTGCCCCTATATATAGTTATAAACTCACCATAATTTTTGCTGATTAATTCTATAGATTTTTTTATCCTTTCTATCTGATTGTTAGCCGATATGATAAATGAGATGGTAATCTCAAAGGGTTCCTGTTTTAATATTCTTATACCATTTCCAAATTCAACCGCTTTCCTCAATATGGGGTCCTTAGACAGCTTTTTCTTTATACCCTCATAATCCCTAGCTAGATCAAAATAATCATACCAAATCTTCTTAAAATCCCTCATATTAGTATTGGAAAATACTATATCCATTCCATCCCTTTTAACATTTATAATTCTATTCCTATGGATAGCGGTATAACTGTCGTCTTCTTCTCTATGCCATCTAAAGGCCTGACCACATTCAAATATATGTTTTGGTTCAAAACAGTCCATACCCTTTACTATGATCCTACTTTCCTGCTCTACTGTGGTATAATCCATATTTTACTCCTTTCAAATAGCAATAAATATAGTTTTATAATCTGCTTTCTATTATTGACCAACTTGCATCGTCTCTATTATACCCAAATGGAAATATAAAAAATGATTCAAATTGATTTTTCCTATCTAGTACCATATACTGAAATATATGGAGGTGAGTTTATGATACTTAAACTTGAAAATATTCATAAGAGCTTCTCTGGTATTTCAGTTTTACAAGGAGTTTCCTTCACTATAACAGGCGGTAAAGCGTTGGGGTTTTTAGGTAGAAATGGAGCTGGTAAAACCACTACTATAAGAATTCTTATGGGACTATTCGATGCTGATCAAGGTCAAATATTATTAAATGGTAAGCCCTTTAATCCCCAAGAGCATTCCATAGGATATCTACCAGAAGAAAGAGGGCTGTACCCTAAACAGAAAGTACTAGCCCAGCTTATGTATTTTGGGCAGCTTAGGGGACTCAACAATCGGGAAGCCAAAAAAAATGCCCTTTATTGGCTTGAAAAACTGGACTTATTGGAATATCAGGATAAAAGATTAGAAACTCTATCCAAGGGAAACCAACAAAAGGTTCAAATAGCAGAAACCTTGCTTTGCAACCCTGATATAGTTATACTGGATGAACCTTTTAGCGGATTAGATCCCGTCAATTCCCAAATTCTTAAAGATATTATGCATGAACTAATAGCAAAGGAATCCATAGTTATATTTTCTAGTCATCAGATGAGCTATGTTGAAGAGTTTTGTGACGAAGTAGTTCTCATAGATAAGGGAGATATAGTCCTAACTGGTAATCTAAGATCTATAAAAAGGGAATATGGTATGAACCGAATAAGTTTAGGGGTCATCGATAAAGAGGTGAATAGATTGAAGAATATGCTTCCCAACCAAATTGAAGATATTAAAGTAGTAGGCTCTAAAAACAGGGAAATAATAATTGAACTGTTGAACAGAAAATCCAAAAATGAGCTATTACATAATCTATTGACTTTAAATATAGATATTGAAAGCTTTTCCATATATGAGCCAACTTTGACGGATATATTTGTTCAAAAGGTAGGTGAGGCTCGATGAGAAACTTCTTTCTAGTGCTCAAATTTGAACTGCTCAATCTTATAAAGAAAAAGGCATTCATAGTATCCACGGCTATCATATCTTTAATAGTATTAGTGGCCTTAACTATCCCAATCATAGCTGATAAATTTGGTTTCTCAATGTTTTCTGAAGATGAAGAATCAGCGGAAGAAATGGCTAAAATAGATTATGGTATATTAATTGAAAAAGATGCCGCCCAATTATCGGAGTTGAAGGCTCTACTTCCTTATGCCAATATAATCGATGCTGGTAATAAACAAAACTTGTCAAAACTAATTAAATCTGGTGATATAAAGGCCGGTTTTATAATCAAAGCCCCTACTCAATATGAATATTTAGTAATGAATACTAGCGCATATGATAGCAACCATCATCAGATGGATGAGGCATTGTTAACCCTATATCGAAATAGAGCTCTTTCGGAAAAAGGAATCGATAGTTCCATAGTATCCCAAATCTATAGTAGACCTATAGAACATGATGTAAGAGTTTTAGGCAAAGATAGCATGAAAAATTACTTCTATACATATATACTAGTATTTGGTCTATACTTCATAGTCATTATGTATGGCCAACTGATAGCCACATCCATAGCTAGTGAAAAAAGCAACCGAGCAATGGAAGTTTTGATTACTAGTACTAGCACCAAATCCCTTATATTTGGTAAGGTGATAGCTGGTGCACTAGCTGGAATCATTCAGTTTGGATTTATACTTTTGGTAGCAAGTATTACCTATAGGATAAATGCTAGCGCTTGGGAAAATAGTCTAGATTTTATATTCAATATCCCGATAAATGTATTACTCACCTTCTCCATATTCGGCATATTGGGGTATCTATTCTACCTATTTGCCTTTGGAGCTATCGGGGCCCTAGTCTCTAGAACGGAAGATATAAGCGCAAGTGCCACCCCTATCACCATTGTTTTTATGATAGCGTTCTTTATATCCATGTTCAGTATGAATACGCCTGATAGCCTATTGCTTAAGATAGCATCTTTTATACCCCTTAGCTCCTTTATGGCTATGTTTATTAGGGTCTCTATGGGGAACGTTTCAAAGCTACATGTGACGATTTCGCTAATCCTATTAGCAGCCTCCACTGGAGCAATTGGTATCCTAGGAGCAAAAATATATAGGCTGGGAAGTTTAATGTATGGAAACCCTGTTAAACTTAAAACTGCCATCAAACTATTAAGAGAAAGGTAGAGCGGTAATTCCCGCAAAAGAAAGCTGGCTATGCAACCAGCTTTCTTTTACGAAAATATCAAGCTTTCAATCTGACTCAATTTCCTTTAGGGAATGTTTTTTTTGGCTCCCCGGCCATGCTTATTAAGTAGTAGATAGCAAACAATAATCTTTGATACTTTTTAAACAATCTTTTGTCTATGTTAAACCATCAGTATTAGAAAATGATGGTTTTGATAGGTGCAAATCTTTAATTTTTAACATAATCCTCTCTGTTATTCAGGAAATACGATAGAACAAATAAAGACTCGCTTAGATGAACGTTCTCGACAATTACTTCTTCGTCTACCTTTATGTCCGCGGGTGCAAAATTCCATATAGCTTTTATCCCACTTTTTGAATATATATCTGCAATATCCTGAGCACATTCCCTTGGAGTCGTTATAACGCCTATCTCTACATCATTTTCTTTTATATAATCTGCTAATTCATCTACGTCTCTTATTTCAACCCCTCTTATATTCAACCCTATTACTTTTGGATTTTTATCAAATAACGAAAGTACCTCAAAGCCAGCTTCTTTGAAACCATTGTAATTTGATATTGCTTGACCAAGATTTCCGCTACCAACTATAACTGTTTTGTAAGTCCTATCAAGCCCTAATATCTTACCAAGTTGATTATATAATTCTTCCACATTATAGCCGTACCCCTGTTGCCCAAATCCACCAAAATTATTCAAATCCTGCCTGATCTGGGAAGCTGTAAAACCAGTTAAATCGCTGAGTTCTTTAGAGGAAACTCTATTTATACCCTTCTTCAAAAGCTCTCCTAAATATCTATGATACTTGGGTAATCTTCTAATAACTGTTATGGATATTCTATTTTCCTTATCTAAATCCATCTGTTCACGCCTCCTTTCACCCTGTTTTATTATGTTTTTTGTAGCGTATAACCCATTTTTGATGATAAAAAAAGGTGCACTACCTCCTGCACATTATAGCATTCTGATATTAATTA
>DUNJ01000078.1 GCA_012839395.1 Tepidimicrobium sp. | reverse complement strand
GCATAATATTGGCCATGGCAGGTCTCGATTATTCTAAGGTCCACGAACCAGATTATGATAGGGATAGATTGAAACAACCTACCCGTATTACGGAGTATGTAAAGGAGATCTCAGAAGCAGTATATAGTCGTTGGAAGGACAAAGATAATCTAAGACTAGAAAATCTAAGAGGGTTAGAAAATGTAGAAAGGGCTAGACAGGTTTACTACGATACAGATGGAATATTGGACAATCAAGTTCAAAGCTTTAAGATTTGCAATAGATGTTCAGGCTTAAATACCATCAAATCTAGAAGTGATACTGGATACAAGGTATTGGCTATAACCATACCGAGGGACGCTTGCTCTAACTGTATAGATGAAGGATATAGGCGATATAGAAATCCTTCTAAACCATATACCCATATATGTCTACAAGATAGAGTAAACGACAAATATCATATAAAATAACTAAACAAAGCGGTGCCGGGCACCGTTTTGTTTAGTTATTATTGTTTTTCAAGAATATGAAATTCCCCGTTATATTCTTTTCTAGTTATTTTTATATAGTGTTTGCTATAATCCACAATAAAGTTCATTATAGCAGACTGAAGATCTATACTTCGTAAAAAATGGATAGTACAATAATCATTATCCACTTCCATAGAAAATCGCACTATTATACTCCTTACCTCGTTTAACTGTATTCTATTATCCATAAAGCTGGGTAGATCCTCTATGTTTAAGTTCAATGTCCTATGGGCCATTGGAATAAATAGATCGATGTCCATACCATCTTCCATAATAGTTCTTATCCCAAAATCGCTTTCTATCAACAGATTTCCTTTTCTATATTCCACCAAGTATGTAATCACCCCTTAGTTCATTCTCCATTGGAAGGTAATCTCCTAAGTATTATAATATACCACAAAAACAATACAACCCCTTTAAATATACTACTTATACTTATACTCCACCACACCCCATCTAAACCTAAGGTAGTGGATGAGAGAAACAATGAAGATGGTATACGAAGGGAATTAAATAGTATTCCTACGAAAGAAGGAGGTATGGTCTTTCCAAGTCCATTGAAAGCTCCCTGGGTTCCTATCTCTATAGCCATAAAAAATTGAGATAGGCCCAATATTTTAAGATATACAACGCCCATTTCAATGGCTTCCCTATCTCTCGGAATAAATAGCCTAAATATGGGCTTCGCCCCTCCAATCAATAATAGGGTAGCAAATATACCTATAGCCCCTACTATCATAAGTCCTTTACGATACCCCTCCCGTATCCTATCCCAATGTTTCGCCCCATGATTTTGCCCTATAAATACCGATATGGCGGTTGAAAATCCACCGGCAGTTAGCCAAGAGATGGATTCTATCTGGGATCCCACATTTTGTACTCCTATTGGCACTGATCCCCATCTAGATAAAATTCTAGTTATTATCATAGCTATGCTAGCAAACAGGCCAGTTTGCAAGGCAGATGGAAATCCAAGTTTAAAAATCCTTTTAATATAATACCTGTCTGGAACCTTCAATATATTTAAACCGCAAAATAGATCAGCATTATCCCTACTTACAAAGATAAATATAAAAGTAACCATAATTTGAGCTATTATAGTGGCCAGTGCAGCCCCTTTTACCTCCATCCTAGGAAAGGGTCCAATACCCATGATCATTAGCGGGTCCAGTATCATATTGATTATCAATCCTAAAGCATTTACCTTAAAAGGGGTAGTACTATCACCCGACCCATTTAAAATCCCGGAAAAGACTGGATTTAAAAAATAAAACCCCATTCCTATCGAGACTATGAACAAGTAGTCTATAGCCATGTTTATTACCTCTTGATCCCCTAGGTTAAAAAAACCAATAATGGGATGCCTAAAAAATATCAATATCAAGGAATATAGTATTGAAATAATAATAGCTAGTTGTAGGGTATGGGCTGCATATTTTTTAACAGATTCCATATCCTTCTTACCGTAAGATTGAGCTACCCCTACTTCAGCCCCTATCTTAGGTATCATAAATAAGGCGGAGCCGAGCCAGGTAAAAAAACCTGCTGTACCCGCTGCTGCAACTGCGTTAGTGCTTAACCTACCAAGCCATATCATATCCATCATGCTATATGCCATCTGAACAAAAGAAGTAGCCATAATAGGTATGGCTAACTTAATCAATGCACTAGTTATATTTCCTTCTACAATTTCTCTGTTATCCATATGTTTTACCACCTGTTTATATTCATTCTATATCACTGGATAATAATAGACTACCTTAGTCCATATACTATTCCCCAATATTATCTTAGCTATTATACCTATTCATATCCAATTGTCCCATTACCCTGCTAGAAACCAACCCTGCTACCATAGAATCACTTACATTTACCAAGGTTCGCCCCATATCTATTAACGGTTCTATGGCTATCAATAAGCCTGCCAACTCTATAGGTAGCCCCATAACAGATAGAACTGTTAATGCTGCAAATGTTGCACCACCTCCAACACCAGCAATCCCGAAAGAAGCCAAACTTGCTACTATTATCAATTTCACCAAAAAAGCCGGTGTCATAGGGTTGACTCCAGCAGTAGGTGCAATCATAACCGCCAACATTGCTGGATATACCCCTGCGCAACCATTTTGCCCGATGCTGGTGCCTAGCGAAGCAGATAGGTTGGCAAATCCTTCAGGCACTCCCAATTTATTTATTTGTGTCTCTATATTTATCGGCAAAGTACCTGCAGATGATCTAGAACTGAATGCAAACATCAAAGGAGTTGCAGTTTTTTTCAAATAGATCCTTGGATTGATTCCAAACAGCAATAGAATTATTAGATGAACTATAAAAACTATTACTAATGCCACATAGGATGCAATTACAAAGTTGATTAACCTCACTATCTCATTAATATTACTTGTAGAAACCATCCTGGTCATCAGCGCCAAAACCCCATAGGGGGTAAGTCTAAGAATTATGGTCACCATACGCATCACTATATCATGGATCGATTTTATAAATTTATTGAAATTTTCGGCTGAATCCGGCTTTTTTTTCCTGACACCTATGGTAGCTATACCTATAAACGCTGCAAACACCACTACTGATAGTGTAGCAGAACTACCTTGACCTGTCATAGGATAGAATGGATTTATAGGTATTATTTCTACTAGTTGTTCCTGAATAGGCTTCGATTGAAAATCCTCCAATCGAGTTTCTAAGCTTTCCATAGCCTCCTGCTCGCTTACACCAGCCTGAAGACCCTCAGCAGAAAGTTTGAATATATTAGCCGTGCTTGCTCCAATAAGGGCAGACATTGCCGTCGTTATCAGTAGAATAGCTATTATTTGAGTTGCCATCCTGCCAAGATCCTTAGATTTCTGATCTATAATTGAAGATACGATGGATACAAAGATAAGGGGGATAACTATCATCCTAAGCAACCTTATATACCCCACCCCTATAACAGAAAACCAAGCATTAGATTGCTCCACTACGGGCGAAGCTGCTCCAAATATTAGCTGTAGTATTGCACCAAATATAATTCCTAATCCCATTCCTAAGAGAACCCTAGTAGTAAAGGAATGCCTTTTTCTCCTTAATACCATTAAACCATATATTAATGCTAACATAATTATAACATTTATAATTACCGCCAAGCTTACATTCATCGATCTCACTCCTTATTTAATATATCATTTTGTAGGTTATAAAACCAGCCTATTCTCCTAATTATAGTCTTTAATCCCCACTAATTTGGTATACTTTATTATTATATATACCCTAACGAAGTTTAAAATCTACTCAATAGTTCAATATTTTTAATTATAATTTGTTCTTAAAAAGACTATCTTCTCTTAAATCCAAACATTAAATATATTATTAGAAGTCCAACCATAGCAATACTAGATATACGATACATTGTGCCATAACCTATGCCTTCCCCTATATGGCTTAATACCATGGATCCTGCTCCAATCCCAATATCAAATGCAGAAAAGAAGGTGGCGTTTGCTGCTCCCCTGCGAGCTGGTACCGCACTATTTACTGCCCATGCCAACAATGAGGGTTGAACTGTTCCAAACCCAATCCCATAGATTGTAGCTGATAGGACCAATAGTCCAAATGACTCTACATAAGATAAGATAAATACCCCTAAAAAGCCTAAAATAGCTCCAGGAACCACAACCCAAAAATGCCCCCTTTTATCAAATACTCTACCTGCAATAGAACGGGTAATTAATACAAAAATAGCATTTATGGTAAAAAACCATCCCACATTTTCTATTCCAACCTCCTGACCAAATAAAGTTATAAAGCTTGTTATACCTCCATAGGTAAAGCCTAGCAATAAAGCCAGTATTGATGGAAACAGAGCCGCCCTTTCCATTAGTCTGGAGGCAAAGCTTTGGGACTCTCCTTTTTGAGTACTTTTTTCTACCTTAGGTACCTTGATAAAATATAAAAACATAATGGCCAACAATGTACTGCCGGTAGCCACCATAAAAAGGATGGAAAATCCCATATCGTTTATAAGCATAATGCCAAGAGGTGGCCCCAATGACATAGCTATGGTTCCTGCAGAACTAAAATATCCCATCCCCTCACCCCTTCGGGATCTGGGAACCAAATCGGAAGCGATCGTGCCATAGGTTGTAGTAGATATACCCCATCCAAATCCATGAATAAATCGAATAAGCATAATGACAAATATGGTCGTTGCAAAATTAAAACCGCCAATAGCTCCAAGACAAATGCTAGCCCCTATGCCCAAAAATAACTTTTTATCCACCGTTTCCAATACAATGCCGGAAAAAGGACGAATAAATATTGCCGGCACTATAAGTATTGTTGTTATCATGCCTACATCCGAGGCACTGCCCCCTCTTGCAAATATGTAAGCGGGAAGGGTGGTTAAAAGCATATAAAAGCCCATAAACAGTAAAAAATTCGATATCAGTAACAATATAAAATCCATTGTCCATAAAGGATCTTTCCTATCCATCATTTTATTCAACCCAACTACCCCCTTTTTTTTACAAATACCCTAACTTTAAAACATCCTAACATTTTTCGTTTTATTGTTGCCAAATAGAAAAACCAGCGTAAGCCCTTTACACTGGTTCTGTTAATCCCCAACTACCGTTCCTTATCTCCACATCCTACCGGGTCCGTGCCCATGCCTAAATCCCCTTCCATTCCACCTATACCCCGCGCCATAACAGCCTGGCATAGGCCCATTTTCCCTATGAAATTTTTCCATATAATCAAAATGTTCCTTCCAAGTATTAGCCTGCTCCTCGGTAATCTCTTCTTTTTCTATCGCCTGATCAATTTGAGATCTCTTCCAATCCAACCTCTCATTATGCCATTCCTTCCATTCATCATGTTCAGCGGTTCTTTCCGGTCTAAATTCAAATTTTTCATCGACTAACTTTAGCGTCTGACCATATGCAATAGTAGCTGTCAATCCTATTATCAATACAAATAATAAAATAATCAATGTTTTTTTCATAGTATCCTCTCCTCTCATCTGTTGATTTCATTATAGAATTTAAATATGAAGGAAATATGAAGAATAAAGCCTATCTCCATATTTCTTTCATAATCATTTTTTATAATAAAATTAAAGCATATAAGGAGGTTATAATTATGTGTCATGGATTCGGTTTCTATAGTTATCCAAATGGAATTTGGTTTATGGGCGGTATGTTTATATTTAGAGCATTATTTGCACTAGCTGTGTTAATCCTAGGATATAAACTTCTTAAAGGATTTTTAAATAATAAAGCCCATACGGATTAACCCATCGAAAATTAATCCGTAAAAAGCTAAGTATCCAGATATTCATACTTAGCTTTTTAAAATTTTAGGGTATTATATACTTGAGGTGATTTCATGGAAAATAAGACAATACTATTAGTAGAGGACGAAGAAAACATATCCAATGTTATAAAAGCTTATCTAATCAAAGAAGGATTTAATGTAATTACCGCCGAGAATGGACTAAAAGCTTTAGAATTATTTAACAACGAAAAAATTCATTTAATCATATTGGATCTTATGCTACCTAAACTCTCCGGCGAAAAGGTATGCACTACCATAAGAGCTACATCTGATATACCTATTATAATGCTAACAGCTAAAGTAGACGAAGACGACAAAATTGAGGGCCTTTCCATCGGAGCTGATGATTATGTTACCAAACCCTTCAGTCCTAGAGAGTTGGTAAGTAGAGTTATAGCTCTTTTGCGAAGGAGTTATAGAGAATCTAGTCCTCTGGCCGAAAAATTGATATTTAATGATGGGGACCTGGAAATTAATATGAATAAGATGATAGTTAAAAAAAGGGGAAAAATTCTACCTATCACCCCTAATGAATTTAAATTATTAGCTAGTCTACTTACAAACCCTGGTCAAGTATTTTCTAGAGATCAGCTAATAGAAATGTCCTTTGGTTATGACTATAATGGATATAATAGAACAATAGACACCTACGTGAAAAACATCAGATTAAAAATTGAAAATAATCCTAAAAAACCTCAGTATATAATAACTGTATATGGAGCCGGGTATAAGTTTGGAGGAATGTAGATGAAATTATCTAAAAAATTAACCCTAAGCTTTGTCCTTGTAATACTATTTTCCATTTTTATTATAAGCCTAATATCCAATACGATGATCAGTAATAGATTTGATACCTATCTAATAGAGGAGCAGGAAAAGAGATTTGAAATCATTCGAAAGGATATAAACAATTTATTTATAGAGAGAAATCGCAATTTAACAAACGATGACATAGCTAGCTATGCGGATCGCGAAGGAATATATATTGAAATTAGGGATTTAAATAATAATATGGTATGTCATTCTAATAACCATTCTAGAGGGTTGAGATATGGTATAATGGGCCATATGAAAAGACACCATAGGATGATGGGGCACAATTTAGACAATAGGGGAAATTATATTGAAAAAACTTTCCCATTGATTAGCGACGATAGGGAAGCTGCCACCTTAGTAATAGGATATATTGACAACTCCCATTTAACGGAAAGTGCATTAATATTTAAGAACACCTTATATAGATCCTTTATAATCTCTGGGCTTATAACAACATTATTCGGGGTTATGATAAGTGTTTTATTAGCTAGGGGGTTATCAAGACCCCTTTTAAACATAACTAACACTGCCAATGAAATAAGGAAAGGAAATATGCAATCTAGGGTTCTGATCAGATCCAACACAAAAGAGATTGTAGAGCTATCCAATTCCATCAATTATCTAGGAGAGGCCCTAGAAAAGCAGGAAAACTTAAGAAAAAGATATGCTTCGGATATTGCTCATGAGCTTCGCACCCCCCTAACCACTTTAAAATCCCATGTGGAAGCCATGATAGATAGGGTATGGAAACCCGACGAAGAAAACCTAAATATATTATTAGCTGAAATACATGAGTTGAATAAACTTGTAGACGACCTAAAAAATAGCTTTCAGACCCTAGAGGGGCAGATGAATATGAATAAAACTTTATTCGATATTTCGAGTGAAATTAAGGATATAATCTCTACCTTCAAACCTATATTTGAAAAAAACAGGTACGCCCTAGAATATGCTATTGAAAAAAACATTGAAATTACAATGGATAGAGATAGATTCAGACAAATAATATATAACCTATTGTCCAACTCTATCAAATATCTAGATGATAATGGCAAAGTATTTGTCTCCTTAGATAGGGTAGATGATAATATAAGAATAACCATAGAGGATAATGGAGTAGGTATAGAGAAGAAAGACCTTCCACTTATATTTGAAAGATTTTATAGATCCGATACCTCGAGGAATAGGAAAACCGGCGGAACAGGCCTGGGACTTTCCATTACAAAAACTTTGATAGAAGCCCACAAGGGTTCCATATTTGTAGATAGTACTCTAGGTAAAGGAACCAAATTTACTATTCTTTTGCCCATTGACACTAGTAACTACTAATTATTTAGGCTATTCCATAATATTTTAGACAGGTTAACCTTTCCCTTGCTTCAGGGAATTCCTCCTAAAAAAATACGCTACTAGCATAATTAATGGGATTATTAATATTGCTATTACTGATAAAATAAACATAAATCTTTGCATAGATCTTGTTGCTGCTAGTATGGGTCTCCTGTCCTTTATTAATATTATCAGTATTAATGCTATTACTGATACTGGAATTATGAAATCTTGATTCCGTCTTCCGATGATTTCCTCTAAAGCTAAGGTTGTAAAATAAAGATAGCCTGAAATCTTTATAACATTTCCCATTATCCACGAAATTATATATAACGAATCGAATCCTTGTATATCCCGCCCCAACGCCAACAGTCTAGTAAAGGTTAAAAATGGGAAGTTTATATGCTTTACAAACTCTATTCCTAATGATAACTGTACTGCAACTACAATCAATATACTTATCCCCATTGAATACATAAGGGACCTAAAGAAAATCCTATTTAAGTCCTCCCTTACCTCTAAATAAGGGGTCATCATAGCTAGGATTGTTATTTCCGAAAAACGTATACCAATATTTATAGCCCCCGCATTTATCTGCTTATATGTGGAATCCTTAAGGACTGGTAATAGTTCCTTAAAGTCATAATTCTTATATCCTAAGGCTATAAACAAAAAAATCATAATTATAACAAAAGGAATAGTTATTTCACCAAGTCTAGCCATATTTTTAAATCCCCCATATGAAATATAGATACATGTAATTAACATTATAGAGGCTGTTACATATGTAGGCGTTTCGGGAAATAAAGAGGAGTTCAATATTTCAACCAATACACCTAGTAATAGCATAAGGCCTATGAATAAAAAAATAGTGTAAAATATACCTATTATCTTGCCCAATATCCTTCCCATAATCCTATTTGCATACCCCAGTAGAGTTAAGTTGTTAAACCTATTTCCTAGATATAATAGAGGTGAACAAAATAATATTATATAAGGGATGGATGTTAAGGATACAATCCACATATCCTGGTTAGCAGGGGGTATGCTAGCCACCGATAGATAAGTTAATCTGGTCATTACCTCATAAACTGTGATTAACAAAACTACCTGATAGCAGGATACCCTGTCCTTTTTTCCAATATTATTCATGCTACCTCTCCTTTTTCCTAATAACGGGTGTATTTATCAAGCCAGTCCTTATTATGTCTGTTTTAACCTCAACCTCAAAATCGGCCTTTGAAAAAACCTGGTCCCAGTTTTCCTTTATCCCCATCCATTTTTTAGGATATTTTCTATGGAATACAAGCCCATAGCCAAATACATCTAACCCAAACTGTTTTTGCACCTTTGTTATTGCAGTTTTTATTCCTTCTTCTATTGATTTGGAGCAGGCTTTTTCCATCTGTTTTAAGTTTTCCTCCTTAGATATATCTATATTCCCTACAACCTCACCAATAGATCCCCTTAATCTAATTTTAGTACTAAGTACTACATTACCATCCTTTATCTTTACATCGTTTTTAGTCTTACTATTGATTATTACTACCGAACTCAATTCCCTATGCTTTGAGCTAAACTCTGATTTTGATCCTAATGCTGAATCAGGGGTTGGAAATGTAATAATTCCACCCTCTATTCTATCCATAATGAAATTTAACGCTTTCGTGTCATTCCCATTTAGATATCCAACTAGAGACCCCTCATCAAATATAGCTGAACCTATTATAGAGAGTTCATAATCTTGGATATCAGTTTCTTCTACCATCTTATCGATCTGCCCTATCCCTCTTTTTTCTATAACCCCCATAATGGATTGGTGACCCTCATGGTAAAAGTGTTTCAGGTTTTCTATCATATTCATATCCATAGCCTTTGGATTTTCCTTAATATTCTTTATAAGGTTCGATATATAATTAGCAGGAATCGATTCCAACCCACTGCTAATTCCCATTACCTCATAAGCCTTTGCTCCCTTAGCAATCAATACATGTGCGGTTTCCCTTTGCTCTCTATCTCTAAACAACTCATCAATATGTTCAGCAACACCATTTTTGGCCAAATCTTCTCCAATTATAACTACCTTGTTATGGGATACAAATAAACGGCGGTCAAACTTTAAAACAACATCTCTAAATGCTTCAAATACATTACAGCCTGTACCCTGGACATATTTTACAGGGCCTCCTTGTCCCACACTCCCTCCATCCTTTTGAGTAAATGAAGGATCTACCACTTCGGCCGTCAACAATATATCATCTCCCTCTTCGTCCAAACCCATAACTAATGATATCCCCAACTCATTTAATTCCCTGGCATTCCAACAACCTATTAAAAAAATCCCTAACATAGTACATACTATTAAAAATATTGTGTTCCATTTCATTTTCTATTTCCCCCATGGTGGCGTTTGTCTTTTTATATTACGTCTCTCTATAGCCCTAGGTCTAAATATATTCCTCCATAATGGAGCCCTTACAAAAACATCCTTTTTAGTCCCTTGCCAATCCATAGGAGCTAAAGGCCATAAATATGGTACTCCAAAGGAATCAATAGACACTATTTGCGCAGTTATAACCATAAATCCACAAGTAATACCATAAAGCCCAGCAAAACTACCCAATAATAAGATTATTATTCTGTATAAAGCTATGCTCTGTACCATTTCAGGAATAATGAATTCCGATATAGCTACTATAGATACAATTATTATGGTAACGCCGCTTACAATCCCGGCCCTCACCGCCGACTCTCCTAATATCAATGCCCCAACAATCCCCACCGTTGACCCAAAATTCTTTGGAAGCCTAAGTCCCGATTCCTTTATCAACGATAAAACTATAATCATCAATAAAGTTTCTAAAACCACGGGAAGTGGTACCCCTTCCCTTGCCCCCGCCATACTTATCAAAAGCACAGTGGGTATCATTTCCTGGTGATAGAGTTGTAATGCTACAAATACTCCGGGTAAGTATATGGTTAAAATTAGACTAATAACTCGCAAGATTCTTAAAAAAGAGGCAAAATAAGGTCTTAGGTAGTAATCTTCGCTAGTCATAAATCCCTCCACGATAAGCCTAGGAACGGTTAGAACATGGGGAGTTCCATCGACAAATATAGCAACCCTTCCCTCTAATATTTTCCCCGCCACCACATCTGGTTTTTCAATATTGCTTACTGTTGTAAATAAAGATAGGGGAGAATCCTCTATCAGCTCCTCTATGTAACCACTTTCCAATATAGAATCAATATCTATTCCGCCTAATCTTTTCCTTACTTCCTTTAACACGTTTTCATTTACTATTCCCTTAATGTAGGCTAAGCTTATCTGGGTATTGGTTTGTTTTCCTAGAGTATAATCCTCAAATATCAAATTGCTGCTTCTTATCTTCCTTCGTAATAAGGATTTATTAGTAACTATGTCTTCTATAAACCCTTCCTTTGGACCTCTGACCACAGCCCCCGAGTTAGGCTCTTCCACAGCCCTTTTTTCCCATTGATTTAGCTCTATAGTATAGCCCATGTTATTTCCCTCAAAAAATAAGGCTACCTTTCCGTAATTCAATTGTGTTGCTATATCCTCCATAGAGTCCATTTCCTTAACCTGGGATACAAAGATAATCTTTTTTATATTTTTAGGCTTATTTAATCCCGATATTAAAGGTTTTAAGACGTCTCTATCCATCAAATTTTTATCTATTAGACCCTCAATATAACAAGCAATAGCTCTTATACCAAAATTGGTTTCAAATTCATGAATTATTAAATCGCTAGTGTTATGAAAAATATCTGATATATTCAATTTGTTTTGGTCAACCTTTTTAGATATCATCATAGTCACCCTTTATTTTACAGTTATGATTAGTATGGCTAAGCTATTGAAATTTTATTATGGCAATAAAAAATAGCCTAGGTAATAGAGCTATGTGTTTAAAATATTAAATTTCAATTCCTTATAGGTAGTCTAATAACGTCCTATGCATTGGTATCACTATGTTGCTCATTTTTGTCAAATATGAATTTTTCATTTTGCATAGCTTTAATTTTTAAGTTTTTTTATATAATCGTTGATATTTATACACCTCATATCAAAAACAGAAATATCGTCGATTCCCCAGAGGTTTTTACACTCTTGAAAATCGACGATATTTATATTTGGGAATAATGATAAGTCTTCTTTATATAACTTTTACACATCCAAATCCCTGGCTATTTTTACCACCTAGCCCGGCACCCACTCCTATCTGCAACAATGGAATAGGTCCCTCCACAGCAAATTTTCCCATATACCCCTTTATTATAAAACCTTTATAATTAACAACGGATAGCCTGGTTCTACCTATAGGATTTACTATCACATCGCCCTCAGGTGCCTTCCTTGAATAAAATGCTTGATATTTATTCTTTAAATTGTTATTTATGATTTCTGAAAATTCATCTTCTATGGGATTAAAGTAGTAGGTATACTTTTTTCCATCTTTTCTAAACAAGGTGCTATATGTAACTATAGGGGACATAGCTTGAATCTCTATCCTATTTTTGTTAACGATTTCCTTCTTTACTGCTATTTCATTAACCATAAGTCGATTGCTACCTAATTCAATCGTTTGGGCGGATAGAATACTGTTGCCAATAGAGTTGGTAAAATCCTCATAAGGTGAAGATATGGTAAGTTTAACTGGACCGATAAATTCTATTCTAGAATTTTCTCTATCCAAATCAAATTTACCTTTCAACCTTGAAAAAGTGAACATCTTATAGGTTCTCTTTTCCTTTTGAAATCCTTCCTCATGAAGAAATGTAGCTACATCTTCTTTCAATTGATTATATATCATAGCTTGTACCAAATGGTTGTATTGTATAGGTAAAACTATATTATCTCCATCTATTGGACTTAAAGTTATAGTTTCTTTCATTTAATGAACCTCCAAGCATATAAAATAAGCGGTAAAACAAACTATCATATCTATATAGGCACAATTTCATTTAATCTATTTATTTCCATAGAATTCAACAACGTTTCTACGTTTTTTAAATAAATACTAGAACTTTCTATGTCTTTTTTATATGAATATTTATCATTATTATAAAACGCAGTATGAACTATTCTATTTCTTATCCTGCTTATTTCATAATAATTTTGATTTAGTGCTTTTAAATCCTTGTATCTAAAATTTCTACTTCTTGATATCAACCCTCTGACCTTCTCTCTATTATCGATATTTGAGATATCTAGCCCATATACTTCGCATAGCTTAGTAAGCATGGATTCTGTCAAACATATATAACCGTGCCCATACCTATTGTTTTTAAAATACCATTCGCTAACTTTAGGTTGAAATTTAGACGCTGATTTAGCTCCTTTAAATTGCTTAGCAAAATCCATCATCTTGCTCAACGTGGTTATTCTAGATATGGTTTCATTATTCTGTAGTCCAAATCCAAATATATAACCAAGGTTATCTACATCCAATTTCAATATCCGTTTCATTACCGACTCTTCGCCATTGTCGAGGGAAGTCCATGAAATCGTGTACATTCAAATTGATATAATCTATAGCAAAATATAGACCTCCATCATGAGCCGTTATCAGTTTATACATTATTTCCTCTTTGAGCTTTTCAATTCTCTGCTCCATATGATTAGATGCCAATATGAAAAAATTTCCATCACCATTATATAATAGACTTACTTCCTTCAATCCTAGTGAATCTATTATATATCTAACTACTACATCTGTAATAAGCGATATATATATATCGAATTGGCCTTTAAACTTTTTGCTGCACCTTTAGATGGTATTTCCATTATAAAATCTTGAATCCCTGAAACATCACCATTTATTAGAATAAACTGTTCCTTATCCAATTTAGCAATATTATATAAATCTCCTTCTAATAAATAACCTTGTTCATATTGTTCGTACAAACATAATGCTATAGCAGCTGAATTTTTCAAATGCTGAATAAGGAAATATCATAGTTTCTTTCACTATCGGTGATAGGAATACACCATAGATACCTTTCCAATACACTTGTTAACTGGGTCATATTGGTCGTAACTTTTAATTCCTCTATAAATTTGTCATAATGAATTCTATAATCCTCAGCCACATCTATCTCTTTATCTTTACTTGGAAAGATATTATCTAGGTTTAGTGTTCTTACATTATAATAAAAATGATTTTCCGCCTGATTAGATTCTCCAATAATTTTAGTAAATATAGGCCTTATATATTTAGGTTCTCTATCTGTGATCATATCTTCTACATATTTTTCTTCTTTGCACGATAATTCATCAGCTATCTGAACTATTTTTTCATAGATATTCCTCAAGTTATGATGATTTATAATCAATTTTTTACCTTATTCAACGAAGGTTTTAAAAATCATGAAATAATGCAGCTAAGTATATGGCTCGTCACATTGAGTTGATCCACCCCTTTCCATACTGTTATTTATACAGGTAGCTTCTAAAACTATTGATGCTATGTACTATATTCTACATAATCTCATAAAATCCTTTATTTTTGTGCTAGTTTGCGGAAAATCGCAATAATATAAATTGAAGAATTTGTACCGTCGACAATACCTAGCTCCTTAGCATTTAAGGATTTAGAACTGAATCCTTAATAGTTTGAATTTTTCCCACCTGCATTGCTATTAGAGAATATATTAAGTGGTTTCACTCCTTTTATTCGGATGATTTTGTTTGTCATTTAATATATTCGACATCTATATTATCTTAAATTAATCATAGCAATATGATAAGCTTTTCATAGGTAGGAATATAAAACAAGGATAGAATTTCGCGGTATAAATCCTATCCTCCGCCACATATTGGAAAAAAAGTAATTATATCTCCAGCCTTAAGCTCTGTTTTTAAATTCTTATATAGGGAAATACTAACCCCATTTACCACAATTAGCATCCTACTTGCCTCTTTGTAGGCTTTTTTACCATATGTTCTTCTAATATGGTCTAGTACATCTTTCACATTTTTAGCCTCTATTTCTTCATATTCTATTTTGCTGATTTTAAAAAGAGCAGGTTTATATTTTAAAATTATCATTCTATCCCCAACCTTTTAATCGTCTTTTCCCTCGGAACACCATTTTCATCCCAGCCCCGTACCTTATAATATTGGGGTAACATAGTATCCAAAGGAACCACAGTATCCATCTCCCCCTCAATTTGTGGGGTTTTGGTTAATCTATCTGGGAGGGAATCATCCTTAGCAGCAAGGCCTTCTCGCAAATTATATAATCTTTCCAAATTAAATGAACGTTCACCCAAGATAATGAAACTACCAGTATACATGGGGATCCCTGTTACAAGGCGAACAGCTTCAGCATGGGGGAATAGCAGCATTGAATTAAATTTCATAAGACTTAGAGATTTCAATAATAAGCGAATAAGACCCCCGGAATGTTTTAAAATCCTATTTGTCATCCTTGTAATAGGGTGGTATGGTCCTAATTTAAAAAACAATTTAGGTATATGGGCTTGAGCTGTAAACAGGCAAAATCCTGCGGAACTAACGGCTTCAAGAACATTTTGCATAAGAACAGTTAATTCTGCCTTGCTTTTAGGTGACTGGGGATCTACACTTAATACACCCACCGATTCTAGCAAAGCCAGATAACCACCGTTAAGATGACAACCACCCCTATTAGAGGTAGCATACCCCAACCCCATTCCTACAGAACGGCGTGGCTCATAGGATGCAAGTTCTAGGCCTTTTGAATGCATTGCAAATTCCTCTCCTCCATATTTTTCGCTCATAGCCTTTGTTCCATCAGCAATGTCAGAATAGATTCCTTCACGATTTGCAATCTTATAAAGAGCATCTTCCAACGTGGATGGATCCCCGAAACTAAGTCCAAAATCCATAATTCCTTTATCTTTAAGCTCCATGGCAAATGCGATACTAGCAGCTACGGAAATAGTGTCCATGCCCAATAGATCACATATATAATTTAAGTTTATAATAGCATCTAAATCTGCTGAATCAATATTTGGTCCAAAGAATCCTAGGGTTTCAAACTCTGGACCCTTTATCTCCTTACCCTTATGTTTAACACGGCGTTCACAACGTATGGGGCAACTTATACACCCACTATTTCTAATCAATCGTGTTTTTGCTAAGGTTTCCCCACTAACATAATTTGCTTTTGAACTGTGACCGACCTTAAAATTATGGGTAGGCAAAGAAAAGGTGGCATTAGCCTTGTTTAAAAGACCTGCAGTTCCATACTTAGGTAAGGATTCTCCGGTCATTGGATGATCACGTAAAAGTTTTACCCATCTCCTTATATGCCTTTGAAACTTTTCTTTTTCAAATATTTCAGCTCTTCTAGTCCCATATGCTATAACAGCCTTAATATTTTTGGAACCTAATACTGCCCCGGCACCACAACGACCAGCCATTCTTTCGCCAGATCCGGCAGAGGCATACTTTACAAGATTTTCCCCTGCAGGACCAATCACCAATTTACCATAATGCTTTGGTAACCTTTGCTGAGTTTCCTCCATATCTAATCCCCATAGATCTTTTCCATCCTTAAGAAAAAATTCTCCATCCACAATTTCTATAACGGAGGGTTTATTAGCCTTGCCGGTAAGAATAAGTCCATCATATCCAGCACGTTTTAGCATCACCCCAAATTGTCCACCACAATTAGATGAAGCAATTCCTCCAGTTAAAACATTTTTGAAGGATAAATTAAATCTGCTAGAGGATGGGGCTCCCGTATTGTTCATGGGCCCAGTGTTAATAATTATCATCGCTTCAGGCGAAAGAGGATCTATTCCAGCCTCAGTCATATCAAGTAAAAGTTTACAGGCCAGGGTTTTTCCGCCCAAATATTTTTGAAAATATTCCTCAGATACAATATATTTTTCACTTTTTCCAGTACTTAAATCTATCTTCAAATATATGGGTGTATTCATAGTATTTCCTCCGGCAACTTCATTTTTATAGCCTCCATGGGGCATTGAACTTCACACAATTTACAATCTACACATTTTTTCTGCTCACTTAATTGAGCCTTTATTTCTATATCTCCTTGGAACTTAGGGTCAGATAGAGAAAGGGCTCCTGCTGAACATATTTCTACGCATATGCCACATCCAGTACATAAATCTATATCTATTACAGGTTTTAACCATTGAGATCGGGGGATCCTAGTACAAGGATTCCCCTTTTCATCAGCAATAGCACCAAATGTACAAATACGACCGCAGACCCCACAACTAACACAGCGCATTTCATTAATATGATGCTGTTTCTTCCTTTCCCCAGAAATAGCGTAAACAGGGCATAGGCGGGCACATACTGTGCATCCTGTACATTTATCATTGATTCTATAAGTTGACCTTAATTTAGAGCCCATATTCTGCACGTTCTATCAACTCCAATTGCATATCTCTATTTAATGTCACAAAATACGCATTATAACCAGAAATTCTCACCATAAGATCCCTATACTCATCTGGATTGGCCATAGCTGCCCTCATGGTTTCACTTGAAACCACATTAAATTGAACTTGCATACCGCCAAGATTACAATAGGATTTAGCATAGGCATAAAGATGATCAACTGTTTCCTCATGAGAATCGGAGGCAGAAGGAACAACCTTTACATTAAAGGCTATATTATTATTCATATTACCTGGTATAAGCTGGGCAACATCGCGTATATTATCAAGAAGACTTTTAGAGGCATCTGCTGCTGGTGTTAAACCTGGTGTAAAAGGTTTGTAGGCAAGACGACCTGAGGGCAAAGCACCAGTAAGGGTACCAAAAGCTACATGATTTGACATGGACCAAAATCCAACAGTATAAGGTCCACCCCTGAAATTCTTTTGATTAGCAAAGAAATCATGAACAAAACTAGTTACTCGGTTAGCAATAGCTACAGCTTCCTCGTTTCCAGAACCAAAACGAGGTGCATCTGTAAGCATTTTACTATGCATCTTTTCATATCCAACAAAATTATTACTTATTGCCCGGCAAACTTCCTTTAAAGAATATTGTTTTTCATCATAAACCAATTTTTTAATGGCCATAAGAGAATCCGTAATATCTGCTAAACCTATACAGGCAATACCAGAGGAATTATACTTTGCACCACCTAGAGTAACATCCCGTCCTTTTTTAATAGAACCCTCTATAGCAGCAGAAATCATTGGAGTAGGTCTTAATACACTATGGGCTTCCCCTAATATATTATTATATTTACATGATAATTCTCCTAAATACATTAGCTGCTTAGAAAAAGCTTCAAAAAATTCCTCAAAGCTATTTAAGTCTTCAGGTTCTCCAGTTTTTGGGCCTAAATCCCAACGCATTAAAGGATGATGGCCATTATTTAAGGCCATTTCCAAGGCAGCAACCATATTAAACATCATGCAATTAGTGTGTCCAAGATGTTTTCCAGAAATAGTAGGTTCTACACAACCAGTGGCAGCCCAATCATTTACATCCTCCTCTGGATAGTGAAATTCCTCCATGGAGTTTATAACCTGCTCATCATTGTGTATAGAGGGAGTTCCTGCAGTATTTACATTAACTTCACAAAGTCTTCTTAAATAGGCTTCAGTATTTACCCCATTATAGAATCGAGCATTTATATTGGGATCACGAATTGCTAACATTTCTGTAACCTTAAGAAAAATATAGGTCATATCATTAACTGCATCTTCACCTTTTTCATTAACTCCTCCAAGGGTTATAGCTTGATCTGAGGAACTTCCGCCAAAAAGATGATTTCCAATATCAGGAACCATAGGAAGATGATCAGTGCAACGCATATAAAAGCATCCTATTAATTCAATGGCATGATGAATATATTCCTCACGTTCTTCAGTCGATTCTAATTTTTCCATATCTGATTCAAAATATGGTTGAAGCCATTGATCCATTCTTCCCAAGGAAAAACCTGCATTTGTATTTTCCATATGGACAGCTACCCAAAGGATCCATATTGCATTTACAGCTTCATCTAGAGTTGTAGCAGGTTTTCTAGGAACGTTCATACATATCTTTGACAATCTATTCAATTCCTTTTTTCGTACTATATCTGTCTCTTTGTCAGCTAAGGCTTTTGCTTCCTTAGAAAGATTTTCCGCATAAGCAATTATGCCTTCGCAGCATAAAATCATGGCTTTTAATGTATCTTTTTTAAGAGCATCGGATTCAGGATTATTTTTTAATTCATTCTTTATCTCCTTGATTATGCCTTCCAAACCTAATTTAAGTAGTTTTGGATAATCTATAATAGTATGGGAAATAGCTACATTTTTCCAAAGGAAATTTACTGCAAATCTCTCATCTAATTGTTGATATTTTGGGTTACCATATTTGTTACGAACCCATTCTCTTATATTTCTTTCTGCCCAATAGGGTAATATATCAGAATTAAGTTTTTCAATATCTTTTTTATCTATATCATAGGGATTTAAGGGACGGTCCTGTATTGTAAGCAATTCCCCCCAAATTAAAGAAGCACTAGCATCAGGATAAATGATAACTCCTATTTCCTTAGTGCTAGTAGTACCGGCTATAAGATCATTTTGGCGAATAATAGGTTTCTTGTTTTCCATTAGATACTTATAGGCATGGCCTTGGCGAAGGATAGGTTCCCAAGGAGTACCATCATTCTTTTCCTCAAATCCATTTTCTCTAAACCATTTTGTAAGTATACTAGGCCTTTCAATGCAAATTTCAGGCCTCTTTGTAAAATGAATATCTAAGAACTCCTTTAACCTAGGAAAATCTTCTATGGAATACTTTGAAAGATATTGATCTTCAGATATAAACTTAACTCCTGGATCTGACTCCTTTGCCTTCAGGTACTCTTTTTTAGGGAGCTTCTTATTATTTGCTGAGATTGCATTATTCTTGCCTAGGTTAGAAATTTCTTTTTGTGCTCTCATCTGTTTAATTTGCTTATTCTTCATTAAAACAGAGATTAGGAAATTAAAGTATTGAAGGTAGGCCATGTTTCCGATGGTATGCATACGATTTTTTAAAAGGAGATTCATTACCTCTGATGGTGGCAAAGAAGCAATGGATTTTAATACATCTATATCCATAGGTACAAGTTGAACTGATACACCTTTTACGCCATTTCTAACAGTGGCCTTTCCCTCAGAAAACCAAATACTTTGGGCTACAGTATTATCCTCAGTTCTAATACCAACAGAAAAATTCATCCATCCATCGGTAGTTTTAAGATATTTCCTATACCTTTCAAAATTGTTAAAGAAAAAAGCCATAAATTTTAAAGCAGCCTTTGTGGCTAAATCCGCAGTTCTATTAGAACCTCTCTCAATGTTTTGACCAATGGTCATCTTAATATCCCCCTTTTAAATTTATTTTATTGAGATTTTACAATTTCCAAATATCTCTTTGCATTTTTTGATCTTCTCATAACATTGCCATCTCTTGCCCTTAAGCTCCCCAGCCTCACTTTCGATACCTAACTTTTCTTCCTTTTCATACCAAAGAGGATTATATGGTAGAAGGTGGGCCTCCCTTACGCCAATTTCACTTAAAAACTCTGCAATCCCCATAAGATTTTCTTCTGTGTCAGTAAT
>DUNJ01000077.1 GCA_012839395.1 Tepidimicrobium sp. | reverse complement strand
AGCTTTATTGATGATGGGGAAAGACTACTAAATAATAAAATAATTACAGCTGTAACCTATAAAAAAGGGAGAGTTCAAATAAGCATACCCCTAGATGAAGATAGGGATAGGGATAAAATAGATAGGCTAATGAATAATATAGCCTTAAATCGCATAAGTTTAGATCTGATTACCTTCTTAGTCGATAAAAAGATTTTCACTATTGGTGAAGAAGATAGGGACAGGCTCATATCTATATTGGAAGAAGAGAATCTAAATTACAAAATAATTGATAATTGCTGTAAGATAAGTGCAATAGGGTATAGGATGCAAGGCGTTCCTGGGGTTATGGCAAGAATTGTAAAAGCTCTATCGCGAAAAGGAGTAAAAGTTCTTCAAACTTCAGATTCTCACAATACCATCTGGTGTTTGATCAGGGAAGAAGATACTAATAGGGCTCTCTTCGCTCTTCATAAGGAATTCAAATTATATATGTAGTCTATTAGCCTGATACTGAAATCAGGCTTTATTAAATATAGCTGAATAGACAGAATATAATTGCTCCACTTGTAAAAACTATAGATAGCGATATCAAGAGTTGGAGGTTATAGAATGTCTGATACTACAAATAATGATAATAAAAATGATAATAATGTTGACAATCTAAAGGAAGTAGGCGTTCTAAAGGTACCGGATTTAAATACCAATATACAGTTTTTAACAATCATTGGAGAAATAGAGGGTCATACTCTTTCATCATCGAATCAAAAGACCACCAAATATGAGCATATAATACCCATGCTAATAGCCTGTATGCAAGATTCAAAAATAGAGGGAATTCTTATAATATTAAATACGGTAGGTGGTGACGTAGAAACGGGGTTAGCGTTAGCCGAAATGATTAATTCAACAAATAAGCCTAAGGTGTCCTTGGTACTAGGAGGTGGACATAGCATAGGTGTGCCTTTGGCTACAGCTTCAGATTATTCCTTTATAGTTCCTACTGCAGCCATGACAATCCATCCTGTTAGAACTACAGGTTTGGTAATCGGAGTACCCCAAACATTTAGATATTTTGAAAAAATGCAAGAGAGAATTATAAATTTTATTCTTCGAACCTCTAGTATAGATAAAGCTTCACTAAAGAAACTGATGTATTCGACTGATGAGTTAGCTAATGATATTGGAACCATTTTAATTGGTAAAGAGGCTGTTGATTATGGTTTAATTGACGAAGTAGGAGGATTTAGCCAGGCATTAAATAAATTGGAGTCTTTAATAGCTGAAAAAAATAGTAAATAGAAACTATCTATTACCGATCAAATATCTTATTGCTTATTTTGAGAGTTTTATTTGAACTAACAGGCTAGTTTAATGATATAATAAAGTATGTACAAGCTATATTTTGTTAAATTTATAAAAGGGTGGTATGTTTGAAAGGAAAAAATAAACTTATAAGTAAAAAATACAATAGAGAAATACTAGGCATAATTATTGTTGCTTTCGGTGTTTTATCAACCATTAGCTTATTTAGTGATAAAACGGGCATCATTGGAATCTTTTTAAAGAACATATACTTAACTTTGATGGGCTTTGGAGGATATATTTTTCCCTTAATTATTATAGTTATAGGCGGGTTATTTATAGTAAATAGATTGAATTCAAATGAATTCATAAAGTCTGTTTATCTGTTGATCATGTTTTTATGCCTCCTAACCTTACTAGATATAAGAAATCAAGGAGATATTGATTTTAGCATTAGAGTGAAGCAATCCCTCTCTTTAGGCCAGGAGGAATTAGCTGGAGGGTTTATTGGAGTGATTTTTGGATCATTGTTCTATAAGCTATTTGGTTCTGTAGGTTCCTATATAATTCTTTTATTAATAAACTTTGTTTCAATATTGCTTTTTACCGAAACCAGAATTAAAGATATTTTAACTTATATCATAAATAGGATTAGGGGTATAAAAAACAAGAGAATTAAAAATGGGAATAGTAATAGAATTCAAGACGAAGAAAGTGTGCTGAAAAGAAAAATTGAAAAACCGTTAAAGAGCAGGAATATAATTATCCATGATTATAATGAAAAAAGGGTAAAAAATGCTATGAATCAGCGCAAGGAAAGACCAAGTGAAAAAGCAATTACAAATCTTTATGTGCCTCCTAACCTAGATTTGCTGGACGATTATGAAAAAGTCCATGATGCTCATAATAAAAAGAATATATTACATAATGCTAAACGAATTGAGGAAACCATGAAAAATTTTAATATAGATGCAAAGATTAGCCAAATCAATAAAGGGCCTACTGTAACATGCTATGAATTACAGCCAGCTCCTGGAGTGAAGGTGAGTAAAATTATAAATCTATCTGCTGATTTAGCACTAAATTTAGCAACCTCTGATATAAGAATTGAAGCTCCGATACCAGGTAAATCAGCCGTTGGCATAGAAGTCCCAAATAAGATCAAGGATAGTGTAAGTTTAAAGGAGATGTTGAAATCTGACGAATACGCAAAACTAGATAGTGATCTACCCTTGCTGTTAGGAAAAGATATATCTGGTAATTCGATAATATCTGCAATAGATAGGATGCCTCACCTACTTATAGCAGGAGCTACTGGGTCGGGAAAGAGTGTCTGCATCAATTCCATTATTATGGGAATCCTATTTAAAAGTTCTCCCGAGAAGGTAAAGTTTATACTTATAGATCCCAAGGTTGTTGAGTTGAGCGTATATAACGATATACCCCATCTATTAACTCCTGTTATTACCGAGCCCAAGGAATCTGCCTCTGCTTTGAGCTGGGCTGTTAAAGAGATGGAAAGGCGATATAAGCTATTCGCAAAACGCAATGTAAAGGATAGTAACTCATATAATAACAAAATTAAAAATACAGAAGAGACATTGCCTTACATAGTTATCATAATAGATGAATTAGCTGATCTAATGATGGTAGCAGCCCAAGAAATAGAGGACTACATCAGCAGGTTAGCTCAAATGTCCAGGGCAGCTGGAATCTATCTCATAATAGCGACCCAGAGACCATCGGTTGATGTTATAACGGGTACTATAAAGGCTAATATTCCCTCTAGAATATCCTTTGCCGTTTCATCTCAGGTGGATTCAAGAACTATATTAGATATATCTGGTGCTGAGAAGCTACTGAGAAGGGGAGATATGTTATTCTATCCTTCTAGCTTACCAAAGCCCATTCGGATTCAAGGAGCATTTATAAGTGATAAAGAAGTTGAAAAAGTGGTAAGCTATATAAAAGAGCAAAACACAGCTGAATACGATAAACGTGCTATAGAGAGTATAAAGGAAGATATGAAAATAGAAAGCATTACTGAAGATCTGGATGATCTATTTATGGATGCGGTTGATTTGGTGATTCAAGAAGGACAAGCATCTATATCTTTATTGCAAAGAAGATTGAAGATTGGATATGCAAGGGCAGCGAGAATCATTGATTCGATGGAAGAAAGAAATATCATAGGGGGATTTGAAGGAAGTAAACCAAGAAAGGTTTTAATAACTAAGGATCAGGTAGATTCGTTGTTTAAGGAGAGAACATAAATGACTATAAAAAATATAGCAATAATAACATTGGGTTGTTCAAAGAATGAAATAGATTCAGAATTAATGGTAGAGCTTATAAAAAAAGACAATTTTTCAATTACAGATTCATTGGAGAAAGCTGATATTATTGTAATAAATACTTGTGGTTTTATAAGAGAGGCTAAGGAAGAATCTATAGAAGTCATATGGGAAGCTATCAAATATAAGGAGAGGGGAAAATGTAAATTTATAATATTAGCTGGTTGCTTGGCCGAAAGATATTCCGATGAGTTATTAGGGGAGATCGATGCGATAGATGGAATTATAGGCACAGGCAATATAAAGGACATTGTATCTATGATTATTGGATTGCAAAAAGGTAATAAAAGGCTTAAGAAGGTTAAAAATATAAACGAAGGTTATTTAGAGGGGGTTAAGAGATCAAACTTTGCTCCTAGTAAGTATATTAAAATTTCCGAAGGTTGTAATAACTTTTGCACCTATTGTATTATACCCAAGCTAAGGGGTAAACATAGAAGTAGGCGGATGGAGGATATAGTAGGAGAGGTAGAATTTTTTGTAAAAAATGGAGTAAAAGAGATAATTTTAATTGGTCAAAACATTACCGATTATGGCATTGATATATATGGAGAATATAGACTATATAAATTATTGGATGCACTAAATAAGATAGATGAATTAAAGTGGATTAGATTGCTCTATCTATACCCAGATAATATCACCCAAGAGCTTATTAGATCGATTAGAGATAATGATAAGGTTTTAAAATATTTAGATATACCGTTACAGCATATCAATGATGATATATTAAATAAGATGAATAGAAAAACTTCTAAAAAGGATATTATAAGGCTAATATCAACTCTAAGGAAAGAAATCCCTGATATTGTACTGCGAACAACTTTTATAGTAGGATTTCCAGGTGAAACCGAAGAACATTTTAGGGAACTATATAATTTCGTGGAGGAGATCCAGTTTGATCGTTTAGGGGTATTTACCTATTCAAAAGAAGAAGATACACCTGCATATGGCTTTGATGGACAATTGGATGAAAAAACTAAGCAGCACAGAAAAAAGCAATTGATGGAATTACAGCGGAATATCTCTTATACCCTGAATAGTCTAAAGGTTGGTAGGATTTATGAAGCGATAGTAGAAGAAAAAGTTGAAAAAGGCCTTTTTTCGGGCAGAACATATATGGATAGCCCCGATATTGATGGGGTAGTTTTTATAAAATCAGATAAGGATCTTGAATATGGGGAATTCGTCAATGTAAGGATAACCGATGCATTTGAATATGATTTGATGGGGGAGATAATGAATGAACTTGGCTAATAAGATAACATTAATAAGGGTATTATTAATCCCTATTTTCGTGATAATACTATTTTGTAATTTGTCCAGCAGCCATTATATTGCTACCTTTATATTCATTATTGCTTCCATAACGGATGGTTTAGATGGATATATTGCAAGGAGTAGAAACCAAATAACTACCTTAGGAAAATTTATAGATCCATTAGCTGATAAATTATTGATATCTACTGCACTGATTTCATTGGTAGAATTGGGAAAAATTCCGGCATGGATTGTTATCATTATAATCGGAAGAGAGTTTACAATAACTGGGTTTAGAACCATAGCCGCTTCTGCTAATATAACTGTAGCGGCAAGCCCATTGGGGAAACTAAAAACTATTACTCAAATTATTGCTATAATCTCTCTATTGCTAGATAATTACCCATTTAATCTAATAAGTTTTCCCTTCGATGTTATAATGTTGTATATATCATTGGGATTTACTATAATATCTGGTATAGACTATATATATATGAATAGAGCTGTTTTACAAACTGATGATAGGAGAGGATAACAATGAAAGCAGAAATTGTTTCTGTGGGAACTGAAATAATAATGGGAAGTACTTTAAATACAAATGTTCAATATATAACACAAAGGCTATCGGAATTTGGCATAGATGTTTTATTTCATACATCGGTAACAGATGATCCTGAGCTGTTGAGAGAGGTAACCAACATAGCTCTAGAACGGGTGGATTTGATAATTTTTACTGGAGGCTTAGGCCCAACTCAAGATGATATGACTAAGGAAGTGGTTAGTGATACACTCGGTTTAAAATTAGTGCTAAATCCATTTATACAGAATAATATAAAGGAATATTTTAACAGGACAAATAGGCCAATGCCTTCCAATAATATTAAACAAGCTTACTTACCTGAAGATAGCAAGTTTTTGATGAATAGGGTTGGTACTGCTCCAGGAATCTATATTGAAAAAGATAATAAAATAATAATATTATTACCTGGGCCACCCAGGGAGATGAAAACGATGTTTGATGAACAGGTTGTTCCGCTAATAAAACGGGATCCCACCATAATGACTAAAACGATAAGGACTAGAACAATAAACACTATAGGCATTGGTGAATCTGCTTTGGAAATGAAGTTAAAAGATATTATAGACAAAAAAGAAGATATCATAATAGCCACCTATGCACAAGAAGGTAAAGTTGATGTGAAAATAATAGTAAAAGAAAACAATATAGAATCTGCAGATAATAAATTGGATAGAATTGTTGCTTCAATCGATCGTAGAATTTCTAAATACATATATAGCTATGATAATGAATCTATTGAGGAGGTTGTATATAGAAAATTATTGGAGCAAAATAAGAGAATTGCTTTTTGTGAGTCGTGTACTGGAGGATTGATAACCAGTATGTTTACTAGAATACCTGGAGCTTCTAAGGTATTCGATAGAGGTATAATAAGCTATAGCAATACATCAAAGATGGAAGAATTGAATATAGAGGAAGATATATTGTTAAAACATGGAGCCGTCAGTGAGACCGTAGCATTACATATGGCTAAAAATCTTCTCGATATAACAGGAGTAGATATTGCTTTGTCTACTACAGGGATTGCGGGGCCATCTGGTGGTACTCAGGGAAAACCTATAGGCCTTGTGTATATAGGAATTGCTACCAAAGATAATGCTTATGCTGTAAAGGTTATGCTAAATGGGGCTAGACATTCCATACAGAATAGGGCTGCCTTAAGGGCATTCAATGAATTGAGAAAAATATTATAACATATACAATTTAATATTTGACTAATTATCGATAATACAATACAATTACCGTTAGAACCTGCGTTCTAACAAATGAAAGGTGGTGTTTCCAGTTATACTGGGTTGAAAAATGACTGATACAAAAGAAAGAGAGAAAGTATTAAAGGTAGCCATGGGGCAAATTGAAAGGCAATTTGGGAAAGGTTCTGTAATGCGCCTTGGCGATACAAAGATTGAAAAAATAGGTGTTATACCAACTGGTTCATTGGATCTAGATATAGCATTGGGCATTGGAGGAGTTCCAAGGGGGAGAGTGGTAGAAGTATTTGGTCCGGAATCTTCAGGCAAAACTACTGTAGCACTCCACATGATTGCGGAAGCTCAAAAACGAAAAGGAATCGCTGCTTTTATCGATGCAGAGCATGCATTAGATCCTAATTATGCTAAAAATTTAGGGGTAGATACAGAAAATCTTATTATATCTCAACCTGATACTGGCGAGGAAGCGTTGGAAATAACTGAGGCTTTAGTAAGAAGTGGAGCTGTCGATATCGTAGTAGTGGATTCAGTTGCCGCACTGGTACCAAAGGCAGAAATAGAAGGGGAGATGGGAGATAGCCATGTTGGGTTACAGGCTAGATTGATGTCCCAAGCTTTAAGAAAGCTAGCTGGTGCAATCAACAAGTCTAATGCTACCGTAATATTTATCAATCAGTTGAGAGAAAAAGTTGGAATAATGTTTGGCAATCCTGAAACTACAACGGGTGGTAGAGCATTAAAGTTTTATTCAAGTATACGATTAGATGTAAGAAGGATTGAAAGCATAAAGCAGGGAGATAATATACTTGGCAACAGAACGAGGGTACGAATTGTAAAAAACAAGGTAGCTCCGCCATTTAAGGTTGCCGAATTTGATATAATGTACGGCTTAGGAATTTCAAAGGAAGGCAATATATTGGACGCTGGAGTACGTGCGGATATTATCAATAAATCTGGTTCTTGGTATAGCTATGGAGATCATAGGCTAGGTCAAGGAAGAGAAAATTCGAAAAACTTTTTGAAAGATAATCCGGAAATAATGCAGGAAATAGAGGCGAAGATAAGGGAGAAATACAATCTTACTCCGATAGAGGATGTAAAAGAGATTGATAAAGGGGATAACGAGTAAAATATAAAGGGATAAACCTCCATATTGGAGGTTTATTTGTAGGGAGTGCAGTTAATTGAAATTGCTTTTTTTAACAGATACCCATATAAGGGGTACAACACCTAAGAACAGAAAAGATAACCTGCCTATTACATTGATGAATAAATTCGAGGAAGTAACAAAAATGATAAAGGAATATGATATAGATTTTGTACTTCATGGAGGGGATTTATTTGATAGGCCTGATATATCCATTTCAATTGTAAGCAGTTTTGCTACGTTGCTAAACAATATAAAGGTGCCTATATATATCGTATCTGGAAATCACGATGTATATGGCCACAATCCCAATACAATAAATAGAACCATGTTGGGTTTATTGGATTCGTTGGATATAATAAATATAATAGGTCAAAACGATATTGTTATGTTGGAGAAAGATGGCATCAAGGTTCAACTAACCGGTTGTCCCTATATATTTGATATAGATGATGAGAAAAATAGACGATACTACATTATAAAAAATGTCTCAAAAGACGTAGATTATGCTATACACATGGTCCATGGCATGCTTTTAAATAAGCCTTTTATAAAAGGAATTCCCTATACATTGATAGATGATATCAAGGCTACTAAAGCTAATATCACCTTATCGGGGCATTATCATTCTGGTTTTGGAGTAGTTGATATTGAGGGAAAATACTTTGTAAATCCAGGCAGTTTCATACGTGTTACTAATAGCTTAGCAGAAATAAGTAGAACACCTCAAGTGGCATTAATAGATTTAAACGAAACAATAGATATAGAACTTATTAAATTAAAAACAGCCTCTAAAGGAGAGGACGTATTGGATAGGGAAGAAATTGAAAATCATGTTTTTAAAACTGAGAGGTTGTTAGAATTTAGGCGAACTATTGATGAAGCTGTTAATTTCGAAAAGCTAGAAGTAAATGAAATTCTAATGGAAATCTCTACTATGAAAGAAGTATCCGATAAGGTTAAGGAAGAGGCCCTTAGGAGAATAGCAATATCTCAAAGCAAAGGTTTAGGAGATGGATTATAATATGCAATATATTAAAAAGATTATTTTAGAGAATTTTCAATCCCATAAATACTCTGAAATAGAATTGGATCCCTATTTAAATGTTATTGTAGGCCCATCAGATCAGGGGAAATCTGCAATTATAAGGGCATTAAAATGGGCCCTGTTCAACGAACCAGCCGGTGATTTCTTTATCAGGGAGGGCGAAAATGAATGCAGTGTTACGGTTATATTTAGTGACAATGTTAAGGTAAAAAGATTTAGAAGTAGAAGTAAAAATGCATATTATCTATGCGATGCCTCAGGAGAAGAGATTGCCTTCGAGGGATTTGGTACATCGGTTCCTCAAGAAATTAAAGATATGATATCCATAAGAAAGGTGGAATTAGATAGTAATGTATCCAATTTAATTAACATTAGCGAACAATTGGAGGGACCCTTTCTACTATCCGAAAAGAATTCCACTAAAGCTAATTCAATTGGCCGGATAGTTGGAGTTCATATTGTAGACGATGCTTTGAAGGATACGTTAAGGGATGTTAGAAATTTAAAGGCCAAGAGAAAGAGTCATGAAAATGTATTGGAAGGGCTACAAGAAAATTTACGTAAGTATGATTATTTAGATAACTTAATAGACAGGTTTGAGAAACTTAAAGATATTAAACAGGCTATATATGATAAAAAAAATAGATTAGATAGGTTATCCAAACTTTTTATGAATCTAAATGAAATAAAAAAGGATATAATTTCAATAAATAAGGATTTAAAGGAACTTAGTAGTATTCATAGAATAGCTAAAATTGAAGAGCGATTAAAAAAGGACATTCAGCATTTTAACTATATAATGTATAAGTTCACCACTTTAACTAGTATAAAGTCTCAAATAAAAGATGATAATGAGCTATTATATTGCCTTCGTAATCTTAATGAAGTAGAGGAAGTTTCTAGATATATAGAGGTCCTGTATATTAAATTAAACAAGCTTGGTACTTTAAATGCAAAATACAAGGATGCTATAGATAAAATCGATAGACATAATGATGTGTTATTGCAATTGAAGGATATTCATTATGTAGAAAAGAAATCTAAATTGATCGAAGAGTATCTTTCAATGATTACAAAGCTTTTAAAAATAAAAGCCAAATGGGATCACATAAATAAGAGCTTATCTACAGGAGAGGTGTATGTAAAAGAATTATCGAAGATAGATGTTATTTCCAACATACAGAATTCATTGGATACTAAAATCAATCTTCTAAATAAATTAATAGATCATAGAAATAGATACAACCGGATTAAAACTAATAGAAGACAGCTTCAAAACAATTTAAAAGATATTAACATTCATATAGATAGGCTATTAGTTCGGTATGAGTCTATATTGACTAAAATAGAGATATGTCCAATATGCTTTGGTAGTATAGATAAGTTTAAGATAAATGAAATAGTAAATAGCTATAGGTGAGGGGGTATATAATTTTGGATTATGAAAAACAATTAAACGTATTGAGAAGAGATTTAGAAAAGGCCAAAACTTTAAAGTATAAGGCGGAGGCGCGACTAGAACAGCTCAATAATCAAGAACAGGAGATAATAGAGGAATTGAAAAGTCTAGGGGTAAATCCATCGGAATTAGAAAAAGAAATAAATATTCTGTCCAAAGAAATAGAGAAACTCTTTAAAAAGGCTAACGATCTATTGCCGAGAGATATATTGGAAAAGAAGTGATTATATGATTTATGATTATAAAACTTTAGATAATGCTATATCTCAGATGGGTTCCTATATTTCCAAGGAAGAAGGTAAGCGTGAAAAATTGAAAGAACAGATCGATGAAAATAAAAAAATAATAGATTCCATCGGCGAAGAGATAGATTTAATGGAAAAAGTCGGATTGTTATTACAGCAAACTGCTGAATTTGCGAGAAACCAAGCAAAGAATCAGATCGAGGATCTGGTTACTAATTGCATACAATATATATTTGAAAATAATGCGGAATTTAAAATCGAGATTGAAGAACTGTATGGAAAACCAAGTGCTGAGTTCTATGTTGTTACCAAAATGGGAAATACCGTAATTAAAACAAGACCAGAACAATCTAGAGGTGGAGGGGTGGTTGATATAATATCGTTAGCTTTACGAATAGCATTTCTTCATGCTCATAAACCCAGAATAGAAGGTCCTCTAATTTTAGATGAACCGGCTAAACATGTAAGTGAAGATTATATATTTAATGTGGCAGACTTTTTAAAGAGAACATCCGAAATGTTTAGAAGGCAAATTATTATGGTAACCCATAATAATCACCTTTCCTCTATTGCTACTAAAGCGTATAGAGTATCTTTAAAGAGAGGCGTAAGCCGCTTAGAACAAATAACATCTGCCAATCTTCTTGACATATCTGACTAAAAGTAATAAAATAAAATCGTACCTAGTTGTGCAATGATATACGTAGACTCTATAAGCCGGGACTACTCGGTTTATATTTTTATTCAATGTTTTGATTACAAGATATGTAGCTTGAAACTTGAAAATTAAATAGAATAGGAGGTGCATCGTTATTGAAGTTATTATCTGTATAATTCCAAGTGCAATTGCTGGAATCCTAATTGGTTTCTATATAAGAAAAGTGATTGCTGAAGGTAAAATCAATAATGCTGAAGAATTGTCAAAACGCATCATAGAAGATGCTAATAGAGATGCCGAAAATTATAAAAAAGAGCTTCTCCTGGAAGCAAAGGAAGAGATTCACCGGCTAAGGCTCGATAATGAAAAAGAAGAAAGAGAAAGAAGGGCTGAGATTCAAAGGCTGGAGCGTCGTCTTTTAAACAAGGAAGAGTCTATTGACAATAAGAGTGAGGCCCTTGCAAAGAAGGAAAGTATAATAGCTAAAAGATTTAAAAACTTGACAGAAAAGGAAAGCTTGATTGAGGAATTGTATGAAAAACAAGTAAAGGAACTAGAAAGGCTTTCTGGTTTAACGTCGGAGGAAGCTAAGCAATTATTATTAAATGACATTAAAAAGGAAATAACTCATGAGTCGGCTATGATGATCAAAGAAATGGAGAATAGAACTAAGGAAAAGGCTGAGAAAAAAGCTCGGGAAATAATATCGTGCGCTATTCAAAAATATGCAGCTGAACACGTTATAGAATCCACTGTAACTGTAGTTGTCCTTCCAAACGATGAAATGAAAGGTAGGATTATAGGTCGCGAAGGTAGAAACATAAGAACTTTGGAGACCTTAACTGGTATCGATCTTATCATAGATGATACACCGGAAGCTGTGGTATTATCCGGTTTTGATCCTATTAGAAGGGAAATTGCAAGAGTTGCCCTTGAAAAATTGATAGTGGATGGAAGAATTCACCCGGCAAGGATCGAAGAGATGGTTGAAAAGGCAAAAATAGAGGTAGATAGTATAATTAAAGAGGAAGGCGAGCAAGCAGCATTTGAAACAGAGATCCACGGATTACATCCAGAGCTAATCAAACTATTGGGTAGATTAAAATACAGAACAAGTTATGGACAAAATGTCCTTAAACATTCTATAGAGGTTGCACACCTTGCAGGTGTAATGGCCGCGGAGCTTGGTGCTAATATCAGAGTTGCAAAGCGAGCAGGCCTATTGCATGATATAGGTAAAGCTGTTGATCACGAAATAGAAGGCCCTCATGTGGATATTGGTGTTAATTTGGCTAGAAAATATAAAGAATCTAAAGAGGTATTACATGCTATTGCAGCACATCATGGGGATGTAGAACCGGAAACGGTGGAGGCAGTATTGGTACAGGCAGCAGATGCTATTTCCGCTGCAAGACCAGGAGCGAGAAGGGAAACCTTAGAGGCATATATTAAGAGGCTAGAAAAATTGGAGGAAATAGCTAACTCATTTGAGGGTATTGAAAAGTCTTACGCAGTGCAAGCGGGGCGAGAACTAAGGATTATGGTTAAACCTGATGACATTAAAGATAGTCAAATAATCCATATCGCTCGGAATATTGCTAAAAAGATAGAATCTGAATTGGATTATCCAGGCCAGATTAAAGTGAATGTTATTAGGGAGACTCGCGCCATTGAGTATGCAAAATAAGAATTTATAAAATCCTAAATACTTCTAACATATTTAAGTATTTTAGAAATAATATTAAATATTATTTCTAAAAAAAGAGGATTTTTATCTTATTTATAGAATTAATACTATAACCACAAAGCATATAAAATAATATAGAGGGGGATTTGTTAATGGATATATTAAAAGTATCAGCAAAATCAAGT
>DUNJ01000076.1 GCA_012839395.1 Tepidimicrobium sp. | reverse complement strand
GTGACCTTGCCCGTAGCCGGTGCTTCTATTTCAGAATAAAATGCCTTATTTAAGGATCAGGGGTTGGATAGATATGGATTCAAGAGGATTTATTCTTATAGAGGTGTTGACGGGGCTATTTTTCACAGGTTTAGTAGCCGTTACCTGTTTACCGATATTGAGCACTGCAGCTTATCAACTAAAATTGGCGAAGGATAAAACTGATATGGTATATATGGCCGAATCGGTTATTGAGGAGATTAAGTCTTTTGATGATTCTTTAAAGAAAGATGATGAATATATATACGATATACGGTTAGCAGATTTGATTGAAAAACTTAAGGAGGAAGACTCTGTAAGTATTCAATTGCCGTTGAATATGAAGCCTAATAATCCTGAACATATGTGTATTATATCTAAGAATTATGTAGATACAGATTTATGGAAGATACAGGTTAAAATTTTATTAGCTAAGGAGGGGAAGGGTATAAGGGATGTTGAGGTTATGGCATACATGCCTATCCCCCAAGATGACCAAGCTTTGGATGGGGATTAGGAGCAAGGAAGGATTTTCGTTGATAGAGTTGATACTGACCTTATCCATAAGTTCTATAATAATATTATCCGCATGTTCGATGTTAAATTATGCCTTAAATATATGTAGTACTATGGAAGAAGAAGATGATATTTTACTAAATGGGCGCTATGCTATAGAATATATTAAGAGGGAAATAAGGCGAGCCGAGGAGATAATAGATATAAAGCATGAAAGATTTTACGATTTACATTTAAAAAATAGAGATAATATCGGCTTTGTCATAATGAAGCGCGAACCAAATCCAGATGAAGGGGAAACCAATGGGAAAGATTATATATATAATTTTTCTACATATTATGTAAAGAACAATACGCTATATAGAATTGCTGCTAATAATTCTAGCAAATCCTATCCAAGGCCTATTTTTTTCGGAGGACACAATGTAGTTGCAGAACATGTGGCATCTTTTAAACAAACCAATATCGATTTTAAAGCTAAGATAATAGACCTATGTTTGACCTTAAGGGGCGATAGATCTAAAGAGACTAGTTTTGATACTAGAATACAGATCAGATGTCCAGTAATATATTAAGGTGCGGAGGATTTATATGCATTGGGATCAAGGGTTTGTTACTATTATTTCATTGATAGTGATGGGGATAATATTGGCTTTCTCCCTACTTTTAATATATATGATAAATATAGAATATTTTCTTGTCAATTCAAGCCATGATAGCATACAGACCTACTATTTGGCGGAGAGTAAAATACATAGCGTATTAAATATAAAATGTTACTATGATCAATTATTGTCTACCATTGAGGAATATTTAAAGACTGGAAAATTTGATACTAAAGCTATAGAGATAAAAAAGGAGCATCTATTGAAAGAGGATGGGAATCGGAAGGTGGAGTTAGGGTTCGATATAGAGGACGATAGACGTATCCTTAAGTTGAGCAGTTCTAGTAGATATAATGGGATACAAAACAATCTTGTATCTAAGCTATATATGCTTAATGATTTTTACGAGATGGGAATTCCAATCGTTTCGGAAAACAGCATTGATAGAGATAACCTTGAAGTCTATATTGGCTACATGGACATGTTACGAGAGGAGATGGAAGTACCTTTTGATGCTAAGTATACTATAGGAATAGATGGTTCTGGCTATAAAAAAATAGACATAATAGTTGAACCTAATGGAGATATGTTTGCCGAGTATTTTGGAGATGATATTGAAACCCCTAGAAGGAGAGAATATGTGGGGAGAAATCATGAAAATGATAGGATTTTTTTAGTAGCGAAGGATGATGGATTGGGGCCAAAGAATGTACGTATAATAACAGGAGAAGGTGTAGATAAAGGGGTTATTAAGGGGACCTTCTATATTGAGGGTGATCTTTGGGTATTGGGCGATGTTGATATTGAAGGGATATTGATTATTGATAACGGAACTATAATCGTGGACCCATCTATAAGGTTATTTTGCAGTGGATTGATGTTATCTAGGGATTGCATATTAGAAGGGGATAGCATAAGAATTGAATATGATCGTAGTGTGATAAAGCGATGTGGTGTGCATATACCTGGCTTTATCAATCTTAAAATGAAACTTATAAAGATGGAGTAGGAGTATGACGTGAAACAAAATGAAATTATATAATCTGTTGGAATCTGAGCTGTTTCATATAGGGAACAATTCTGAACATAATTAGGGTGATCTATTTGAAGAATATTGTATTAATAGGCATGAGTGGTTCAGGTAAAACTTCGGTGGGTAAATTCATATCTAATATACTGAATATGGAGTTTATCGATACCGATCAGATGTTGATTACTAAAAGCGGAATGGATATTTCCCATATATTCAATAGATATGGGGAGGATTATTTTAGGGCTATGGAAAGACGGCTTATAAAGGACATATCTTCAAGGACTCAACAGGTTATTTCTACTGGGGGAGGAATTGTCCTATCTGAGGATAATATAAGGTTGTTGAGAAAGAATGGAATGATATTTTTCCTGAAGGGTACAATTAATACCCTTGTTAAGAATTTAAAATCTTCAGGTTTAGATCATAGGCCGCTATTGGCTGGGGATGATGAATTGGCTGTTCAAGTTGGTAGGCTATATAAAAATCGGAGAAATCTGTACCTGGATAGTGCAGATATTATAGTCTCTATAGACAATAAGGCCATTGAAGAGATAGGGAAAGATATAATACGTAAATTTAAGCAAATACCCCATTGATGTTATTTTTACAGATTGATATAATAGACTGGTGTAGAAAGGATGAGGACAATAGAAATTTGGATAATCCATGGGCCAAACCTGAATATATTGGGAAAGAGGGATAAGTCCATATATGGGGATAAAACCTTAGAGGAGATAGATAGTTTGCTTCATACAAGGGGAATGGAACTGGGTATCAAGATAAAAACTTTTCAGTCCAACTATGAGGGAGCCATTATAGGTAAGCTTCATAAGGCGATGGGTAGTAAGGTGGATGGTATAATTATCAATCCAGGTGGTTATACACATTATAGCATTGCTATAAGGGATGCTATAGAAGCCTTGGATATACCTGTAATAGAGGTGCATCTATCCAATATTTATAAAAGGGAAGGTTTTAGAAAAAACTCCGTAATAGCCCCCGCATGTGTAGGACAAATATCAGGTTTTAGGATGCATAGTTATATACTGGCATTAGAGGCGTTGAACAATATAATTTGCAATACTTAGGAGGTTGAAATTGATGGTATCAGCAGGTGATTTTAGAAAGGGCATCACCATTGAAATGGATGGTGATATTTATCAGGTTATGGATTTTCAGCATGTAAAGACCGCTAGAGGTGCTGCATTTGTTAGGACTAAGGTAAAGAACATAATGACAGGGACAATTAAGGATGTTACGTTGAATCCAAACGATAGATATCCTATTGCCCATATTGAGAGTAAGGAGATGCAATATCTATATAACGATGGTACATTCTATTATTTCATGGATAATGAAACCTATGATCAATTGCCTTTGGATGAGGGACAGGTAAAGGAAGCGATCCGCTATATTAAGGAGAATGATAATGCTATCATTAGATTTTATCAGGGAAAGCCCTTTGAAGTGGAGGCGCCAAATTTTGTTGAATTGAAGGTAAGTCATACTGAACCTGGAATCAAAGGGGATACAGCTACAGGAGCAACCAAGCCAGCTACTCTTGAGACTGGATTAGTGTTAAATGTTCCACTATTTATTAACATAGGAGATGTTATAAAAGTGGATACGAGGACAGGTGAGTATTTATCGAGGGTCTAGGGAATAATGATAGTATATAAAAATAGGAGGGATCAGTATGCACTATCTTTATCAAAGGGTTTCATATTTAAGGGGATTGGCACAAGGATTGGACATTGATCGGGAATCTAAGGACGGGAAATTGCTTTTAAATATAGTGGATGTATTGGAAGATTTCGCCGATGCAATAATTGAGGTAGCTGAAAACTATGGAGATTTAGAGGAATATGTAAGCTATATTGATGAGGATTTGACTGATGTGGAAGATGAACTATATGGACTTGAGGATGAAGACTTTTTCCCCTATGAAAATTTAAATGATGAAGAGTTAGAATGCATTGGGATCGATTGTAATGATTCCACAGAAGAGATCATAGAAGATTGAATAAAAAGATCGATTTTAAAAGGTTTAAAGCAATTATGCTTTAAATCTTTTTTTTTGCATATTATTTCATGTTCCTCATACTTATATATAAAGGAGGACATGTTATGGGGGAAAAGGATATTAGAACCTATAATAGTGTTTTAGGATATATATGCTTAGATTTACGAAATATTTTAAAATATGTTCCTATCCAATATAAAAGGGTTGTTGAGGAGATTAGGTTAAGAAGTGGAAGTCCGATGAATATATGTTTTCAGGGTAGGGATTATTTTATTGCTAAAGATGGCAATTTGACTGATGAGTATAAAGATGGAATATTGGTCGAAAAAAGATATATAGATGAAACTTTTCAATTGATTAGCAACTATTCAATATATGCATTCGAGGAGGAGATGAAAAATGGATTTATAACATTGAGAGGGGGACATAGGGTAGGGATAGGTGGAAAAGTACTATATGGAGCTAATGGAATTGAATCTATTAAAAATATTTCCTCATTGAATATTCGAATTGCCAGGCAGAAGATAGGGGCGTCTAACAGGATAATTGAATATGTATTGGATAGTTCAGGTACTATTTATAACACTTTGATAATATCTCCACCTCAGTGTGGGAAGACGACTATTTTGAGGGATCTTATTAGAAATTTAAGCAACGGGACATACAATCTTAAGGGTAGGGGTTTTAAAGTGGGAGTTATTGATGAGAGATCTGAAATAGCTGGTATGTATAACGGAATCTCTCAGCATAATATAGGGCTGAGGACAGATGTTTTAGATGGTTGTAATAAGCAAGACGGAACGATTATGTTCTTAAGGGCTATGTCTCCAGATATAATTGCAATGGATGAGATAGGGAGTATAGCCGATGTAGAATCGATACACGAGATTTTAAAGGCGGGGGTGAAGGTAATAGCCACAGTACATGGAGATACTATGGAGGATTTAATCTCGAAGAGGAGTTTAAATCTACTTATAAAGGATCGAATATTTAAACGCTACATATTTTTAAACAACTCTAGGGGGGTAGGCACCATAGGGGATATTGTGGAAGGTGATACGTTTACTAGCATTATAAATAAGAAGAGGTGATTATATGAGGTTAGCAAAGCTTATAGGAAGCCTTTTGGTACTTTGTTCTACTACTTGGATAGGGTTTTACCAGGGCAAAAAATATTCTAATAGATTGAAAAATCTAATTCATATGGAGCAATGCTTTAAGATATTAGAAACTGAGATAGTCTATGGAGCCACACCATTGCCAGAGGCGTTGAACAATATCTATAAAAAAGGGAATAAAAGGGTTTCATTTGTATTCCGGGATATTAGAAATCATCTTATAAGCAGCGGAAAGGGGGATGTTTTCTACAGTTTTCATTCCGTTATTGAGCCTTTGAAAGACGAGCTTAATTTTATAGAGGAGGATATAGAGATTTTTTTATCTTTAGGCAGGGTAGTAGGCTCTTCTAATAGGCAGGATCAGGAAAAGAATTTTAAGTTGTTATTGAATCAAATTGGATTCCTGCAGGAAGATGCCAAAGTAGAGAGGGATAAACATGAAAAGATGTTTAAAAACTTAGGTATACTTACTGGGTTGGCCATAATAATAATATTACTATAAGGAGAGAAGGGTATGAATATTGATCTTATATTTAAAATAGCTAGTATAGGCATATTATTATCCATACTTCATACCGTCTTAGATAAGGCGGGCAAGGAGGAGTTTGGATATATTACAACTCTAGTAGGTGTAGTTATAGTTTTTGGCATCGTTATAGGACTTATAAGCAAGCTATTTAACAATATAAAGACCTTGTTCCAATTGTATTAGGAGCGTGGATGGGATGACGATTATATCGATAGTTGGGATAGGGATCATATCTACAATACTTGCGGTTTTGTTGCGCCAATCACAAAAACCTGAGCTAGCTTTGCTTATTAGTCTAGCTGCTGGTATTACAATATTTTCTATGATATTAGATAAATTGAAGTATGTGGTGGAAGTATTGAATAGTTTAATTACGAAGGCCAATATTGAGCCAGCCTATTTTTCAGTAATTATAAAGATAATAGGTATTGCATATATAGCGGAGTTTGGGGCTCAAATATCTAGGGATGCAGGAGAAGAGACGATTGCTTCCAAAATAGAGCTAGGGGCCAAGGTGGTTATGATGGTATTAGCTTTGCCAATCTTATTGGCCCTAATGGATTTGATAACAAAAATACTCCCGTAAAGGTGAATATAATGAAAAAGATTGTAAGGATTTTACTGATACTAATATTAGTTATGCTAATCTATTCTAGTTGCTCCTATTCCCAGAGCATGGAGGAAGGGGATAGGGGGATAACGGAAGATTTTTTAAGGGAGCAATTGGATAGTTTAAATATACAGGAGTTAGAACTGGTACTAGAAGATATAGAAAGGGATAATCAATATTATTCTTTAAAAGTTGATTTAAAGGATGCCATTTTATCCATGGTTAAAGGAAAGAGTACGTTTAAGTTAAAGGACGCGGTGTCTGGAATAATTGCTTTACTAGCCCATGAGATGGTCGATAATTTAGCTTTAATTTCTCAAATACTAATAATAACGGTTGCGTGTTCTTTATTAACTAACATTCAAAGTGCTTTTGAGGAGGATACGGTATCCAAGTTGGCTCATTATGCTTGTTATATGCTACTATCTATGTTGCTTATAAATAGTTTTAAAATGGCATTGGATTTAGGTGAAAAGACAGTTGAACAAATGGTTAATTTTATGCAAATAATTTTGCCCATACTGTTGACATTATTGACTGCAATAGGTGGCCCAAGTGTTAAATCTCTTTTTCACCCTATAGTGATAGGTGCAGTTAATATAATTGGCTCTTCGATAAAGAGTTTGGTATTTCCATTGATATTTTTTTCCTTCATTATTGGGGTGATAGGTAATATATCTCAAAAAATTCAGTTTTCTAAGTTATCGGAATTATTACGGCAGACAGTTATAGTATTGGTAAGTATGTCGCTAACCATATTTATTGGCGTTATTACCATGTATGGAATGGGCAGCAATGTTGATGGAATTACGATTAGAACGGCTAAATTTGCCGTAGATAATTTGATACCTATAGTAGGAAAATTTTTATCTGATGCAGTGGAGACGGTGGTTGGCTGTTCTTCGATATTAAAAAATGGAATAGGTATGGCAGGGTTAGGAATATTGTTATTGATCTGCATAGCACCTGTTATAAAGATTATGACTCTTTTATTTATTTATAAGCTGGTGGCAGCAATAGTACAGCCTATTGGAAGTTCCAATATCATCAAATGCTTTGACGAGGTTAATAAGTCGCTACTATTGGTATTGGTTAGCGTGCTATCTATAGCTATTATGTTTTTTATAACCATAACCGTAATTGTAGAGGCTGGAAATAGAACGCTTATGCTGAGGTAGGTGACCATATGGGAATAGTGGATTTTTTAACACTATGGGTTAAGGATATAGTTATAGTTTTTGTACTGATATCAATAATGGGAATAATCATCCCTAATAGTAGTATGAAGCGTTATATAGACATGATAATTGGATTTTTAATAATAATTGTAATTATTGCTCCTATAGTAAAATTGGTACATAGAAATTTTGCTGTAGATAAGGTTCCATTGTGGGACTCTAAGATACAAACTGAATTTGAACATGATGATAGGTTGGATAAGATACAGAAACAGCAGATGGAGAGTATTTACGTAGGGAAGATAGAGGGTGAAATAGCAGAGCTAATACATGAAAATACTGAATATGAGATTGTAGAATTGAGGTTATCCATATGTGAAGATGGGGAAAGATATGGAGGTATAGAGCAGTTGGAAATAGATTTGCAAAGGTCACAAGGACAGGAGCAGATATCGAAGGGCGTTATATTGGTGGATAATATAGATAGTATTTCTATCGGGGATGAAAGAGAGACCAATTCAACAATGGTAGAGATAAAAGATGATAAGATACGGGAGGCTATTTCATCAAGATATGATATAGCTAAAGAAGATATTAAAATGTTTTTAAATACTTCTGGGGAGGATGGGTTAAATGAGAAGGATTCTAGATCAAATTAAGGAGCAGTTAGAGTTAATGAAGAACAGGAAATTATTGACCAATGTACTTGCAATACTTATTTTAGGCATCATAATTCTATTAATTGCCAATATAATTACTGGAGAGAAGAAGGATAAGGGCCTAGATTCCGCTATTGAAGATATAAAGGAGTATTCTGCGGACAATAATCTGGAATACGATGCCATACTGGAGAAAAAACTGGAAAATATATTAACACAAATGAAGGGTGTGGAAAAGGTAAGGGTTATGATAACTTTGGAAGATACCTCGGAGAGAGTTCCGGCATTTAATACTACCCAGAATAATGAAACTACAAATGAGGTGGATTCCCAAGGGGGGACTCGGGAGGTTTTTAGAGAGGATACTACTACACAGGTGGTAACGGAAAGTGAAGGCAGTTTAACGGTTATTAAGGAAATAAAGCCTACTGTTAAAGGGGTGATTGTAATAGCTGAAGGTGCAGAAGATTTAGAGGTTAAGGAAAGATTATATGAGGCTGTTAAAACAGTATTAGGAATACCCGGAAACAGGGTAGAGGTTTATTCTAGTGAATAGGGGGGGATGGTTGTATGTTTACAATGAAAAAGCCTATAATAATATTGGTGTTGATAGTGTTGTTGGTGTTTACAGGCTATATAAATCATAGTCTTACCAAGCAATCGCTATTGAAGGCCTCCAATGATTATCAAAAGCACGAAGAGTTGGAAATGGCCAAGAATACGGAGGATACAGAAGGAGCAGGTGAAAAGGATTTGGTGGAAACCATATCCGAGGGTGAATCTGAGGAGGATATTGAGATAATTGATACAAAGGATGATGAAGAAGTAGAGGTAGATGAAATGTTGGAAGAAACCAATAGCGATATAGAAACAACCATGAGCAAAGAAGATAGCTTAAGATCCAAAAACTATTTTATTGAGCAAAGGCTATCTAGAGATAAGTTGAGAGCTGAATTGATGGATAGATTGAATGAAATAGTAGATAATGCCAATACTAATAGCGAGGTTAAGGCTGAGGCGCAAAAAAGGATAATGAGAATTGGGGATATATCGGAGAAGGAATTAATAATTGAGGGGCTGGCTAAATCCAAAGGGTTCAAAGAGGTATTGGTATTTTTGACAGATGAAAGTGCAAAGGTTATCGTACACAAAGATGAACTTACAAAACAGGATACGGTAAAGATTTTGGATATTGTGATGGGTGAAACGGATCTGGAACCATCCAATATAAAGATTATGAAAAAAAACTAGAGTTGTTGTAAAAGGGGTTTGACTTTGATATAATGGCTCTAAGAAGTTGCTAGTAGGAGGTGTCCAATATGTCTGACTTTGTTAATAATGAAGATATGAAACATGGAACGGTAAAAATAGCTAATGAAGTGGTGGCTATTATAGCTGGTTTAGCAGCTACTGAGATAGATGGCGTCGCTGGAATGAGTGGTGGAATAACCGGTGATATTACCGAAATGCTTGGTATGAGAAATCTTTCTAAGGGTGTAAAGGTAGAGGTTGGAGAGAAGGAAGCTGCTATAGAGATATTTCTTACGATGAAATATGGGTCCAAGATACATGAGACTGCTGAAGCAGTCCAAAAAAACGTAAAGAAGACTATTGAGACTATGACGGGACTTAATGTGGTGGAAGTTAATGTTAACGTGCAGGGTGTTATCATTCCCGAAGAGTCTGAAGTGGATAATAAGCTCAAAGTACATTAGTATTTACCCTCTGGGATCCAGGGGGTAATTTTAAATATTTTTAAAGTAGACTTTATCTATATGTTTAAAGGTGTGCTGTATTTGTAGTATGGGAGGTTTGAAATGGGCAGAAGACATGCAAGGGAATCCGCAATGAAGCTATTATATCAAATGGAAATGAATGATGATTTTTCTGATAAGGCTATAGAGATGTTTTTTGATAATAATAAATTTAATTCGGGGGAGAAACTATATATTGATGATGCTATACGGACTATAATTGAAAATCTAAAGTTTATTGATAGCTCAATAGATACCTATATAGATGGCTGGCAATTACATAGGTTAGCAAAGGTGGATTTATCCATACTCAGAATTGCCGTGTATGAAATAATCTATAGGGAAGATATTCCTATTCAGGTGTCAATAAATGAGGCGATTGAAATTGCTAAAAAATATAGTACAGATGAGGCTTCAAGTTTTATAAACGGTGTCTTGGGTAGTTTTGTAAGGGCGAGGGATGAAGATGGATAGATATTATGTTGGAATCGATACATCTGCTTATACTACCTCATTAGGCGTTATAGATGAGAAGGGCATTCCAATCATGGATTTAAGGACTATGCTAAAAGTTGAAAAAGGAAAAAAGGGATTAAGACAACAGGATGCCGTATTCCAACATATGAATAACCTTCCAATTTTGATTGCGGATATGGCTGAAATGATCGATGTATCCAAAATAGAGGTTGTTTCTTGTAGTAGCAGGCCTAGAAATCTAGAAGATTCATATATGCCAGTTTTTACGGTTGGCAAAGGGCAGGCGTTGATTTTAGCAAAAATACTCAACTGTGCCTATAGGGAATTTTCCCACCAGGAGGGGCATATTGGTGCTGGAATGATAAATAGTGATTTAGAGCACAAGAGCAAATTTATAAGCCTACATATCTCTGGAGGAACCACGGAATTGTTAAGGGTTGAAAATGAGGATAAGGATTTGAAAATCGACATAATAGGTGGGACTTTAGATTTAAATTTTGGACAGCTAATCGATAGAATAGGGGTTGAGGCCGGATTATCTTTCCCCTGCGGAAAGAGTATGGATAAGATAGCAAAGGGTGGCGATGTATTAAACTTAAATATCCCAATGAGTATTAAGGATGAAACCTGGTTTAATATATCTGGATTGGAAAATTATTTTAAGAAATTGATGTTTGCGGATATTTATGAAATAGAGGATATATTTGCTACTCTCTTTCATACGATTGCTCGCTTTATATATAAGATCACTATAAAAGCTTGCAGGCAATACGACATAAGGGATGTATTGTTTACGGGAGGGGTATCGGCTAATGGGATTATAAGGCAGTATTTAAAATTAGCCTCTGGTAGAGAGGGGATAAATCTGACGTTTCCCAGTGTAGACCTGTGTACCGACAGTGGGATTGGAATTGCATATATGGGAAGATAGGGTCTAAAATATTTTAATGGGTGATATATATGGAAGTGAAGCCTTTAAATGTAAGCGAAGTAAATCAATACATAAAGAAGATGTTGATGGATGATTGGTTATTATCCAACATAAGAGTGGAAGGGGAGATTTTTAATTTTACCCATCATTATAGTGGACATATGTATTTTACATTGAAGGATGAAAAATCTAGGCTAAGATGTGTTATGTTTAAGAGCGATAATCGCTCTGTGGATATCGATTTAAAGGATGGACTTAAGGTCATCATATCTGGATATATCTCTGTGTATGAAAGGGATGGAAGTTATCAGCTATATGCTAAGGATATTAAGGAGAAGGGTGTGGGGGACCTATATTTGGCTTTTGAGGAGCTAAAGGCTAAATTAGAAAGGGAGGGATTATTTGATCCAGGCCATAAGAAACCAATTCCATTTTTTCCAAAAAAGATAGGTGTGGTAACTTCATCTACCGGGGCGGCCATTAGGGATATAATAACGGTGATCAGGAGGAGATTTGATTTAGCCGATGTATTAATATATCCGGCGTTGGTACAGGGGGTACAAGCTCCTAAAGATATATGTGAAGGGCTTAAATACCTTGACGGAAGGGACGATGTAGATGTTATAATAGTAGGAAGAGGCGGAGGATCGTTTGAGGAGCTATTTGCATTTAACGATGAGGATATGGCTAGAACTATATTTAATATGAAAACTCCGGTTATATCGGCTGTTGGGCATGAGACAGATTTTACAATCTCAGATTTTGTTGCGGATTTAAGGGCTCCTACGCCTTCAGCGGCCGCAGAGCTAGTTACTCCTGAACTGGATGTTTTAAAAGAGGAGCTGGCTGAGCAATATAAAAAATTGGGCGGGATCTATAGCTCTATCTTAGAAAATTATGACTTAAAATTGCAGCATATGAAAAGGGAACTAAGTATGTATAATCCGATGGATCAGTTAAGGAATAGATCTCAAAGGCAAGATGATCTATTTAAACAGCTTGTGGATTTAATGAAACGAAAACTAAAGGATAGCATACTTGAATTGGAGAATAGCTCTAACAGATTGAAACATTTGAGTCCAGCAAATACATTGGATAGAGGATATAGCATCCTATTGGATGAGGATGGAAATATAATTAGTAGTATAGATAGCTTAGATGTGGGTAGGCAACTGGATATATTGATGAAAAATGGTATTTTAAAGGTCAAGGTGGTTAGTATCAAAAAAGGGGAGTTTAATTATGGATAAAATTGATTTAACTTATGAAGAGGCTATAGAGGAATTGGAAAAAATATTGAATGATTTAGAAGAGGACAATCTTACATTGAAAGAATCCATGGATAAATTCAAACGGGGGATACAACTATATAACCATGCTAATGAGATATTGAAAGGTATGGAGGGGGAAATACGGTTGCTAGTTAAGGATGATGAACTGAAGGAGAAAGATTTTAATATGGGGGTATAATCATATGCTGTTGAAGGAAACGATTGAGGATATGAGGGTATTAATAAATAGGGAATTGAAAAACACATTGGAAGATGAAATTGGCTATCAAGAAAAAATAGTTGAGGCTATAAGTTACAGCTTATTTGCAGGGGGAAAGAGAATAAGACCTATTTTACTGCTTAAAAGTTGCGAGGCATTTGGGGGTTCCTATAACCGATCTATGCCATTTGCATTGGCTATAGAGATGATACATACCTATTCTTTGATACATGATGATTTACCTTCCATGGATGATGACGACTTTAGAAGGGATAAGCCTACAAATCATAAGGTCTTTGGTGAGGCGATTGCGATTTTAGCCGGTGATGGACTATTGAACCTGGCCTTTGAAACTATGCTCAACCATATTACGCAAAATTCCCAATGTATAGAAGAGTATAGAAGAAATACTAGGGCGATGAATGAAATAGCTAGATACTCGGGCATATATGGAATGGTTGGTGGTCAAGTGGTGGATCTATTGTCCAACGATATATCTATGGATGAAGATAAACTATTGTTTATGTATAGATGTAAGACTGCAGCTTTGATTCAAGCTTCCATAGTGGCAGGAGTAATATTGGGCGGTGGTTCTGATGAGGATATAGAGCATATGAGAAGGTTTGGGTTGAAGCTTGGACTGGCGTACCAAATTAGGGATGATATATTAGATAAGGAAGAAGATGAGGGGATGAAAAAGGTTACATATTTGACGTATAATACCATAGATGAATCAGCAGAAAAAGTAGAGAATTTGAGCGATGAAGCTATAGGGATATTGAAGTTATATAAAGATAAGGATATGGAGTTTTTGATAAATTTGACAGAAATTCTAAGCGGTAGGAAGGTTTAAAGGCATTGAATATTTATAAATATTATGCTATAATTAATAAAGATTATAGTGGCGCAGTATTCTAGTCAACACAGCTAATTCTGAGGGCGGGGCTAAAAATCCGTCGAAGGGCATATCGATGAAGTCCCTTGTTTCGGC
>DUNJ01000075.1 GCA_012839395.1 Tepidimicrobium sp. | reverse complement strand
CTCATTGCCAGAGCACCTCTTGAAATCCTCCAATATAAAGGAGTTTTCAACCTTCCTCTCAATATTCTTATCTATATTTGCTCCCCTATCATTAATAAACTCCATATATATCATATCCTCTTTGGAATTATCCGTCCTTATATGAATCCCTCCGTCGGCTTTAAAGTAGACTACTCCAAATCTACACATAGGTATGGTGCTATTTTTAATGTCTACTACTTCCGACCCGGTAGATAGTATCCCCGATATTATTGAACTTTTTATGGATTTTGACAGGTTATGCTCATCTCCGGATACTATATAGGTTCCCTTATCGTTTATGACGGATCCAAAAGCGGTCCCCAATTTAGTGGCTATTTCAGGAGTTATGGTTTCATTAAATAATCCAGAAATATTTCTATATCCAAATAGCCTTCCAGAAACCTTTTCCTCCCATATGAGATTATCCTTAACATCCATATTGGCCTCTACCGTCTTATGAGGCCATATCTTAATATTGGGCTCTATGGTAACATCTGAATAGATCTTGGAATGGGCGCCAATAACCGCTCCTTCAAATATCCTGCTACGCTCATCTATCAGTACATCATTACAAATGGTGGATTTTCTAATCTCACAGTTTCTAGATATGTCTACATTATCCCATATAATACTTCTCTTTATGGAGGTTCCTCCCCCTACGGTACAATTATTGCCTATCACCGTAAAAGCTTCTACTGTTGCTCCTGCCTCTATGATAGTACCCTTGCCTATATATACAGGCGGGAATATTTTGGCTCCCTTTTCGATAATAGCCCCTTCCTCTATCCACAATCCTTCTCTTTCACTATCCCCTAATAGGTAATGCTTATCCTTGTTAGATAATATATCTACATGAGTCTCTATATAGGTATCTAAATCTCCCACATCGCACCAATATTCTTCCGTAATATATCCATACATAGGAACTCCATCTTGCAATAGTCTAGGAAATAGATCTTTGCTAAAGTCGAAGTTTTCACCGTATTCGTAGTAATCCAAAACCTCTGGTTCCAAAATATATATACCTGTATTTATGGTATCGCTAAATACCTCGCCCCAACTAGGCTTTTCCAAAAACCTTATTATTTTTCCATCTTCATCGGTTATGACCACTCCATATTCCAAGGGTATGGGCTCCCTTTTTAATACTAAGGTAGCTTTAGAACCTTTTTCCCTATGAAAATTCCAAGCCTCTTCTAGATTTATATCTGTAAAAGCATCTCCACTTATTACTATAAATGTGCTATCCAAAAATTTATATGCATTTTTTACGCTGCCCCCAGTGCCTAAAGGTCTATCCTCTATATAGTATTTGATATTGGCATCCATATTGGAGCCATCCCCAAAGTAGTCCATTATCATATTGGGTAGATAGTATAAGGTAACAGCTATGTCCTCAATTCCATACCTCTTTAAGAGATCCACTCCATATTCCATTACTGGCCTATTAAACATGGGCACCATAGGTTTAGGCAAATTGCATGTTAAAGGCCTAAGCCTAGTGCCCATACCGCCTGACATAATTACTCCCTTGATAGTAATCACTCCTTTGCGAAATACATATCTATGAATATTATGTATAAAACAATGGAAAAACT
>DUNJ01000074.1 GCA_012839395.1 Tepidimicrobium sp. | reverse complement strand
TAACCTTAATAAAGGTGATGAGTAACCAGAATTATAATAAAGTAGCTTAGCTAAATTAAATACAGGTTTATAAATATAATTTAACCTAGCAAATTCCACCTGATTAAATATTTCATAGTTTAAATCTATAGTTTTAACATCTTCCAACCAAGTAAACCCTGTCTTAATTTAATTTTATTTTCCTTAACCATTGTCTCCCTTAATAAATTTTCCATTACTGATTTAAAAATCTGGTTTAGTAAAATATCTTCTGTAAAATGTTCAAACCTTATATAATGGAGATGTCTTCTATAACTATTTTGTTAAGAGTTTCGGTAAAATCAATTTTTCCCTTAATAAAGGATTGATTTTCCATGCTTTGATTATAATTGCGATTTATATCCCTTTTAAATAAAAATAATAATTCATCAATAAAGAAACTTATAAACAATTCCAATAAATCTCCCTGATATTTTCCCATCATTTGCGGAGTAGGTATTTTTTTAACACTATAAAATCCCGAATAGGATAGAAGCTTAATCAATATTTCAAAAGATTTTTCAGCTGCTTGTTGCCCTTCAACCCTATTAGTTATCTTAGGGTAAATTAATAACCTAGTTTTATTCCTTTGAATAAAGCCTACATAGTGGCGGATAAAAAGTTTCCCATCCGCCCCTAATATTAAATTATTTTCGCCAATGATTGATTTCATAGATAAAATATCTTTCTTTTCTCTATCTGTTAAAATTAATCTGTTTTGTGTATTCTCAAAAACTTTAATTATTCCTGTATCAATCATTATTCTTGCCCTCATATATTTCTACTAACTTTTCTTCAAATTCCGATAGGCCATTATCTTATCTTGTTAAAGAAAGATATTTTACATTACCATATTTATCATGAAAACCATTAGAAACTATGGAAGTGAGAGTGTCAATATCATTATAAAAGTATTCATTTAATAATGGTAAGATTTCATAGTACCAGACTTGGTAGAGATCTCTAAGGGATTCAATTCCCATAAAATAAGAATGCCCAATTCTATGATCTCGATCATAATGTTCCAATATCTTCTGATTTAGATCATCCATTAGCTTAACTAGATCAACATTATCATTGACTATTGGATTGCAATATTCCACTATGATATTTGAATCTGGTTCTATTTCTACAAAGGTAAATCTTCTTCTTAATGCAGTATCAATAGTTGCAATAGATCTATCCGCCGTGTTCATAGTTCCAATAATATATAAATTATTTGGAACAGTAAATTCTTTTTTAGAATATGGTAAATATGCCTTGGCTACTTCCCTTTTATCCTGTTCAATAAGTGTAATTAATTCTCCAAATATTTTTGAAATATTACCCCTATTGATTTCATCTATAATCATATAATAAGGCTTAACTATCGCTTTTTCCTTAATCTCTTGTTTATTTATGGTATTTTCAGATACAATCTTCATTACATCCGATATTTCCATTCTAACTAATGGATATATAGTCTTCTGTGTTAATTTTGTATTTCCATTGTATTTGTAAATATCTATTGGATATTTTAAATCTTTAAGCCATTTTACACTTCTTCTATGCTTATAGCTTTCATAAGATTTTTCATAACGATAATCTCCATTAATTATCCCAACCATTCTCATTGTTCTAGGTCCGTCATATATCATGACAATATCTCCTTCTGTCATTTCATTGGCTAGAGCATTTATTGAATGTTCCTTAAATACACCATTTTCCAATCTATAACCTATATCCTCAGCGTCTTCACTGAGTATTGGCCTAATACCTTCAATAAATTCTTCATAGGAATAGGATTGGTGAAATGTAATACTTCTTACCCTATTTTCTAAATTAGCCAGTTCATATCCACTATCATTTCTATGATATTTTTTCTCATAGGCATGGATTATTTTTTTAGTTGCATAAGTTTTGCCTGTTCCAGGAGGTCCATATAAAATTAAATTAGGATTAAAATTTAATAGGGATGCGATGTCCTCATATTTTTCAATATCCTCTAGCTCATCGTCAATTATGGACTCATCACCTGTACCATCTTTTGCATCTGTAGTAACCGCTGTTCCAGATCTTTTTCTTCCTACTAACAAATTATCATATAGACTTATAGGATTTGACACTTTCATAAACCCATTCTTCTCTAACTCTTCAATTAAATTAAGTAAAAATTTTCTTTTATTTGGTGCATTATCTTGTAATGCATAATTATTTAACTCTCTTATAGAAAATTTTCCATCTTCTCTATTCCTGTTTTCATAAAGAGTATTAAACTCATCGTATATGCTAAATTGTCCATCTATGTATCTTTCTATAGCTTTAATTTTCATTTCCTCAATATTTTCGATGGTAACTCTAATATCCCCTTCCTTATAATCCAAATCAATTTCTTCGATTGCTATATAAATATTAATGCTATTGGATTTAAACTCAATATCTTCAGGATGTGGACAATTATCTGTCGTCGATATGGGTATAAAACCTAAACCCTTGACACTCTTGGTAACTTTATTTACTAAATTTAAATCATGTATAAAATGTTTATATCTTGTAAAATCATTGGATGTACCTACATCTTTATAGGTCTTTAACTCATCAAATAATAAAACTCCATATTAGCCCTCCTATTATACCATTGAACACCTATAGATAGTATATTATTGAAATTTCATTCTATAATCTATTATTTGCGTAGCTGGATTAAGCAATTCATGCCTTTTTATTTTCGCAGATTTTAGATGGTGGATACTATGCCATTAAAATCTTTTATTATATCTTTAATCTTTTCTTCCCCGGTTTCCGATATGCTTTTGCCCATTTCCAAATAATATTTGCCTAAAAAATCGTCTATTTTCTCCTTGTAGCTAGAGTCCACTTTGTTATAAAAATTACCCAATACTAAAGCTATGGCAATAAAAGGTTCCCTTTCAATAAAACCTGCATCCGCTATACCTCCTATATCATATCTTTTACAATTAAACATAGCCTTTACCGTGACTTCTATTTGAAATGCATAATCATGGGGTTTAAACATAGAATCACCTCCTAGTAATATTTAAAATAAAAGTTTTTACTCCACTCCCAATGCCTTAAATACCGCATCCTCCGCCGATTTGTAAAATATTAAGTTGAAAGATCCTACTAGTTCAGGTGGTACGGTGCCCAAATCTGCTGCTGATGTTAGGGGTAGGAGTATCTTTTTCGCTCCACTATCTTGGCATACTTGGAGTGTATTAGCTAGTTCTTCTACTTTTATTAAGGTTCCACCTATGCTTACATCACCTAAAACAGCCATACTAGAAATTGGTGGTTTATTTAGAGCTACGGAGCATATGGCTATTATGGTTGGTAGGGTTAGCCCTGTTGTCATGCCAACACCGTTTAAATCTTGTATATGTATTAAATAATCCTTTGTAGTTGTACTTATATTACCACTAATATTGCTACTGTTAGCTTTAAGATATTTGTAGGCATTATCTACTGCCTCTTTTGCCATGGAATTAGAGCCAATCCCCGTTCTTTCAAATTTCCCATTACCTGATGTCATTTGAGTTTCCAATTTAAATACTCCAAACATACCAGAACCACCTCGGGATATACTATATAAATGCCCTGGTTTACCTATTCCATCTGGAATAAGAGTTCCACCACCTTGCTCAGGTACAGGTACATACTCTTCTTCAAAAGTTTCATTATCTATATAGGAGAAATTCACATCATAAAATTCCATTCCACCTATTTTCTTAAGCTGTTCCTTAACCCTTCTTCTCATTTCCAATGCAAATCTTAGGATCTGTTCAATATCGGATTTTGTATATTCCCCATGGGGATACAGTAGTTTCACCATACCAGAAATAGTTTTTTTAACAGCAATAGTATCCCTCTGATTTAATTGGCTACCTAATTTAAAATACTTTTCATATGCATCTCCATAGGAAATTTTCCTTAACTCTCTCATAACCTCAGCAAAATAGTCTGTAATAAAACCATAATCATTGGTAAAATGATGGGGCATATATTTGGGAATTTCCCAACCTGGGGAATAACAATGCATCCTATCTAAAAATGCAGTATCCATCCCCATAGCCTCAGGAAATGGCTCAAATAAATGGGATGTTTTAAGCAAAACATCTACAGATTGATTTATATTACCCACAAAAGCAAAGGAAGCGGTGGCATTTTTTTCTTCTTTCCCCCTTGAGAAAGACCCAGAAGCCATATAGTCCTTCATTATCTGAACTCCATCTTTATCCTTAAAAGTAATACCAGCTACTTCATCAAAAGCTACACAATCCCACATTCCCACAAG
>DUNJ01000213.1 GCA_012839395.1 Tepidimicrobium sp. | reverse complement strand
CGTTATTGGTATTATCTATTTTTGATTATTTTTATCAATGGTATGAATATGAATTAAGTTTAAAAATGTCTAAGGAAGATATTAAAGAAGAGTATAAAGAAGTCGAAGGAAATCCCCAAATCAAGTCTAGAATAAGACAGGTGCAAAGGCAGTTGGCACGAGGCAGGATGATGAAAGATGTTGAAAGAGCTGATGTTGTAATAACAAACCCTACTCATTTGGCAGTAGCTTTGAAATATAATCCCGTAGAAAATATAGCTCCTGTAGTTTTAGCGAAGGGTGAAGGAATTTTGGCTGAAAAAATAAAACAAATAGCATCTGATGAAAATATACTAATTGTAGAAGACAAGCCCCTTGCTCAAATTTTATATAAAACAACAGAAATCGGTGATATAATTCCAGAGCATTTATACAATGCAGTAGCTGAAGTACTTGCATTAGTTTACAGTTTAAAAGAAGGAAGTGGTTAAATGGACTACAATGATATATCGATAGCTTTAATTACTATATTAGTTTTAATTACAATGATAATACCTCTTCCAACTTTTTTGCTAGACATATTTTTGTCCTTTAATATTGCTATATCCCTTATTATACTTTTGATTTCTATGAATATGGAAAAGCCATTAGATTTTTCGGTTTTCCCATCATTATTATTACTTACTACTTTATTGAGACTTGCTATGAATATTTCATCAACTCGGCTTATCTTATTAGATGGTTATGCTGGAAGGGTAATAGAAGCCTTTGGGAATTTTGTAATTCAAGGTAATGCCTTAGTTGGATTTATAGTTTTTCTTATTATAGTAATTGTTCAATTTGTAGTAATTACAAAAGGTGCCGAGAGAGTAGCGGAAGTTGCTGCACGATTTACCCTAGATGCTATGCCGGGGAAACAGATGAGTATTGATGCTGATTTAAATGCAGGAATGATAACTGAAGATGAGGCAAGAAAGCGGAGACAGGAAATACAACAAGAAGCAAATTTTTATGGAGCTATGGATGGAGCCAGTAAATTTGTCAAAGGTGATGCTATAGCGGGAATAATAATTGCTTTTATAAATATAGCTGGTGGCATTATTACTGGGATGATTCAAGGACAGGATTTTGTTGGAGCATTGAACAGATATGCTCTCCTTACAGTAGGTGATGGACTAGTTAGTCAAATCCCTGCTCTTTTAATATCTACTGCAACAGGTATAGTTGTAACCAAGGCAGCCAGTTCTGGAAATCTTGGTGAAGATTTAATAAAACAGCTTACATACTATCCCAGATTATTGATTTTAGCAGCTGGAATACTAGGCTTTTTCGCAATTATTCCAGGATTGCCTACTGTACCTTTTTTAATCCTTGGAGCAATTTTTGCCTATATTGGCTTTACTTTTCAAAATCTATATACACAAATTGAAAAAGAAGAACAGGAGATAGCTCAAGCTCAAGAAATAGAAGATCTCAAAAGACCGGAAAACATATTTTCTCTATTACAGGTAGATCCTATCGAGGTAGAATTTGGATATAATATCATTCCTTTGGCCGATGCAGATCAAGGTGGAGATTTATTAGATAGGGTTATTATGATACGACGTCAATGTGCTTTAGATTTAGGTATGGTAGTGCCAATGGTAAGGTTAAGGGATAATATACAGTTAAGGCCTGATGAGTATGTTATAAGAATTAAAGGTGTGGAAGCCGCAAGAGGAGAGATAAAAACTGATCATTTCATGGTGATGAACCCAACTGGAGGTCCTATTGAGGTAGAAGGTATAAATGCCCAAGAACCGGCCTTTGGGCTTCCAGCAAAGTGGATTACTCAAGATAAAAAGGAATTAGCTGAAATGAAAGGCTATACTGTAGTAGATGCATCTTCAGTCCTTGCAACCCATTTAACAGAAATTATTAAACATAAT
>DUNJ01000229.1 GCA_012839395.1 Tepidimicrobium sp. | reverse complement strand
GCGTGTGTTGAACTCTGAGATGTACTTGATGAACGCTGTCTTCAGCTTCGCAGGCCCTTGCCAGTAAGCGTCATGACGCTCGAAAACAACTTGAGCAGCGCTGTGATCCCATGTAACCAACTTGAATGGGCCGGTGCCCATGGCTGTTTCATACAAGGTCATGCTTTCTTTTGCAGGATCGTACCACTTGAGCCAGGTGTCAGGCTTGCCGTCCCAAGCGCCATGCTCAATCATCCACTTCTTGTTGACAAGTGAACCCCAGCTGGCACCCTTAGCAAGAATCTGCATGAACGGAGGGTAGGGGGTGGCAAGATGGAAAACCACATAATCTCCTTCAACTTCCACTGATTTATCGACTGCTTCACATATCTTGACGACAAGAGCCTTGTCAAGTTTCTGCATGTCTTCGATATCTTCAAAACCTCCGAGCTCGCACGCGAGATCCTTCAGAGTCTGAACTCCGAAAAGAGGCTCGAAGAACATCCAGCACGGTCCGCCGGAAGGGTCTGCCAGCATGGCGCGCTCAAATGAGTACTCCACGTCTTCAGGGGTCAGTACCGCACCGTTGTGGAATTTGACACCTTTACGAATAGGGAATTTCACAGTCTTGCCGTCTGCAGAGAGAAGACCGTTGTCAACTGAAGGAACTTCTGTAGACAGCATAGGCACCAGTGTATCGACTCCGCCTTTTCCGTAAGCAACAAGGTTATCGTATAGTTGATGGATGAGCTCGCCGCTTGCTGTGTCGTAAGCATATGCCGGATCGAGGGTGTCCGGATCTCCAAAGCTTATGTATACAAAGGTGTTGGGGTCTGTCGTCTGAGCGAAACCGGCATGACCCAGGGTCACCAACATCAACGCTACGAGAACCGCCATGAAAACCTTAGCTTTCATGTCTATGGCCTCCTTTATCAATCTATGCTAGGGATGGATTCCATTCAAAATCCGGAAGGATTGACTTTGAAAGCTATCACCCCCCATTTTCCATTGGAATTCCGGCGAGTTTGAGTTCATTCTTGAGATGGCACGCGACAAAATGACCCGAACCGTCCAGTGATTCCAGGGTCGGGCCTTCGCGGCAGCATATATCCTGTTTGTATCTGCACCTTGGATGGAAATGGCATCCGGTCGGCGGATTTGCCGGGCTTGGGACGTCTCCTTCCAAGACCACTTGTTCATATTGGAAGTCCGGGTCAGGTACCGGTATGGCAGAGAAGAGAGCTTCTGTGTACGGGTGTCTGGGTTCCTCAAAGAGTAGTTCCACGTCAGCCATTTCTACGATTCTACCAAGATACATAACAGCCACTCTGTCACTCACGTGTTGAACCACGGAAAGGTCATGAGCAATGAACAGATATGTGAGTCCGAATTTCGCCTGTAGATCTTCAAGGAGGTTCAGCACTTGAGCCTGAATGGATACGTCCAGGGCAGAGACAGGCTCGTCACATACGATAAGGGACGGATTCAGTGCCAAAGCTCGTGCAATACCAATCCTCTGTCTTTGTCCGCCGCTGAACTCATGGGGGTATCTTCCCATATGATAATGTCCTAATCCTACAGCACCGAGAAGGGCCTCTACTCGTTCATATCGTTCACGTTTGCTCTTTAATCCTTGTGCCTCGAGTGGTTCACCTACAATGTCCGCCACTTTCATTCTAGGACTTAAGGATGAGTAGGGATCCTGGAATATTACCTGCATTTCGCTGCGGAGCCCGGAGATTGTGCGTTTGGTTACCGGCGTCCAAGTGCCGTTCAGATTGAACACTATCTTGCCTTCAGTTGGCTCCTCAAGGTGGAGTAAGCACTTTCCTGTGGTGGTTTTCCCGCACCCGCTCTCACCTACAAGGCCTAACGTCTCTCCCTTTCTGATGAAGAAATCGACGTCATCCACGGCTTTGATCCAGCCTATAGGTTTTCTGAAAACTCCGCCGAGGATAGGGAAGTACTTCTTCAGCCCTTTTACGTCCAAAAGAATGTCATCACTGGGACGGACGTCCTCAAAGGCTTGTTCGTCACAGACTATTTCATGCATACAATCGGCACCTCACTACGTGTCCATCTGCCACTTCAATAACAGGTGGATCTTCCCGGCATTCTTCCTCAAATTTCGGGCATCTCGGCCCGAAAGCACATCCTTCCGGTAAGTTCAGCGACTCAGGCACAACACCTTCAATAGGCACAAGCCTTCTTCTTTTCCTTCCCATCCTGGGGATGGAGTTCAGAAGGCCTACGGTATAGGGATGTGTTGAATACGCGGACACTCATAGAT
>DUNJ01000073.1 GCA_012839395.1 Tepidimicrobium sp. | reverse complement strand
ATAATATATATCTAGGGCCTTACTCAGTTAAACAAAATCTCACAAGTATCTCAATCAATAAAAAGGGATGTACAAACAGCCCTAAATAGATCCTTAAACAAGCTTTCTAAACAGAAGCATGAACTGCTAGAGAGTAAAGACAGAAAGAAGTATAAGGTATATGCAGACCTCATTTCAGCAAATATATATAGGATTGAAAAAGGGATGGGGGAAGTTGAGCTGGAAAACTTTTATTCAGAGACCATGGATAGAATTACAATACCCTTAGATAAAAGGTTGTCACCAGCTCTTAACGCACAAAAATATTATAAAAAATATTCAAAGCTTAAAAGTGCCCACTCCCTACTCCTAAAGCAAATTCCCGATACCGAAGATGAGATAAAATACCTGGAAAATGTGCTTATAGCTATAGATAATTGCACCGAACCAGCAGATTTAGAGGAAATCGAAGAGGAGTTAATCAAAGAAGGTTATCTAAGAAATAAAGGCAAAAGAAAAAAGAAAAAAACAAAGACGCGATCTAAACCCCACCACTATATCTCATCGGATGGCTTAGATATCTATATTGGAAAAAACAATAAGCAAAATGATTATCTAACCTTGAAATTTGCACATAAAGAAGACCTATGGCTGCATGCTCAAAATATGCCTGGTAGTCATGTCATTGTAAGACATAAGAACAGTGAAGTGCCTAATACAAGCTTGGAAGAGGCGGCCCTGTTAGCTGCTTACTATAGCAAAGGACGACACTCTACAAACGTTCCGATCGACTACACTAGGAGAAAAAACGTTAGAAAGCCAAAAAATGCAAGAACGGGAATGGTTATATATGATGATTTTAATACACTTTTTGTAACCCCCGATAAAAAACAAATTGATGAAATAAAAAAAGTAGATGTTTAAAATCTCTACTTTTTTTCGCTTATAGCTACCTTATCACGACCATCGACTTCCCTAAAGTTCACCTCCACCAATTCACTCCGGGATGTGGGCACATTTTTTCCCACATAATCCGGTCTTATGGGAAGTTCTCTATGACCTCTATCTATAAGAACTGCTAATTGAACCTTGCTCGGTCTTCCCAGATCTACCAGGGCATCGAGGGCAGCCCGAACGGTTCTGCCGGTAAATATCACATCGTCTACTAATACTACAATCTTGCCATCTATATTCCTGTTAAATTCCCTCCTATTTACCTGCGGTTCCCTATAGGCTTCCGTCAAATCATCCCTATAAAAAGTGATATCTAAGGTAAAAATAGGTACTTTGTGCCCCTCTATTTCACAAATTTTATCGGCTAACCGTTCTGCAAAAGGAATGCCTCTGGTCTTGATACCAGCCAAGATAAGGTCATCTATTCCTTTATTTCTTTCTATTATTTCATTAGCAATCCTTGTAATAGCCCTGCCAATAGCCTTTTCATCTAAAATGATTGCTTTTGTTTTCAAATTACTCACCTTCTTCTCAATAATTCAATTATCCTACTAAAGCGCCTATGAGGACCAACCTCAAATTTCATATAATTACCATTGCCAGGATGACAAAATCCTAGCTTGCCAGCATGTAGAAGTTGAGCCGATACATTGAATGCATTTGTCCTATTTGTATATATAGGGTCTCCTACTATTGGATAACCTACATAATCCATATGAACCCTTATCTGATGGGTTCTACCCGTCTTTAGGGATACTTTCAATAGCGTGTATCCATTAAATCGCTCTAATACATTATAATGGGTTATAGCCCTCCTACCTCCCTTATTTACAACCTTCATCCGGGTCCTATTAACGGGATCCCTGGCTATAGGTGCATCTATAAGGGCCTCTTCCATATCTGGTTCACCGTGAACCAAGGTTATATATATTCTTTTTACGGTCCTCTCAATAAATTGTTCTGATAACTTGCTATAAGCCCTATCATTTTTGGCTATAACTAATAGGCCGGTTGTATCCTTATCCAACCTGTGTACTATACCAGGCCTAATATCGGAATTTGATAAAGATGACCTGCCTATATGATATAGAAGAGCATTTACTAAGGTTCCAGAATAGTTGTCCTTAACTGGATGTACAATCATATTCTCAGGTTTGTTTACAAGAACAATATCCTTATCTTCATATATGATCTCTATAGGTATATTTTCAGGAATCAATTCTATTTTTTTAACTGTAGGTTTTTTAATTTGTATCAAATCGCCTTCTTTTACAATGTAACTAGGCTTAACCTCTTTATCATTTACATAAATAAACCTATCCTTTATCAATCTATTTATATAGGTTCTTGATAAATCCTCTAGTTTTGTTGCAAGATATAGGTCCAGCCTTTGACCATCCCCACTACCTACATATATCCGTTGCAAATCCCATTAACCTCCCACATTACATTTCATAGCGATCCATCAGCACCATCGTCATTATCAAAAGAGTACTTATTACTATGGATACATCTGCTATATTGAATACGGGAAAATTATATCCCTTACCAAATTTAAAGCTTATAAAATCAATTACATAACCTAACCTTATTCTGTCTATTAAATTGCCAATTGCTCCACCTAAAAATATAATCAAGGATAATTCCATCAGGCTATTAAAATTATAGTTTCCTTTAAAAATTAAAACAAGTATAGCTATTATAACGACGAAGGAAACAATTATAAAAAAGGCTTTCTTATTCTGTAAAATCCCAAAGGCTGCTCCAAAGTTTTCTACATAGTGCAATTGAAAAAAATCCTTAATTATAATATAGGGGTTATTTCCCTTTAAATATTTTACAGCTGCATATTTGGTAATTTGATCTAAGAATACTATCGATACTAGGACTAATAATAACAAAGCTATACCCCCTAAAATCTTATATTGACACCTATTATTTTAATTGATAATTAAATTTATTACAAGCAAAATTATCCAATATAAAAATTGCTCTAATATTTATTTGCATATTAGAGCGAATTCTCACCAGCCTCAACTATTAAGTCTCATCATAATAATCTTGGGATATTCTTTCTATTCTTTCTACTGCACCACTGCCTTCCTCATCAAGTACCCCCATATCATCGCCGGTAGCAAAGGAAGGATCGTTGGCGATTCTATTAAATCTAGCCAGCTCCTGATAGCTATCCTCTCTATCAAATTCATTTCCCCTCCTATAGCTATTATAAAAAGGGTTAATAGTTTTTCCTTTACGAGACTTCCTATCCATTTCATCAGTGGATTTAGTTTTTTTGTTTGAACAATCAATACATAATTTAGTATATGGTATTAATTCGAGCCTTTCCTTAGCTATTCTTTCACCACATGTGCTACAGAATCCATACCTACCAGATTTCACCTCATCGATAGATGACTCGATTTCACCCAAAACATTTTTTAAGCGGTTAATTAATCCTTTATCATGCTCCATCATAAACATTTCGGTTCCTATATCTGCAGGATGGTTATCGTAAGTAGATAACTCATCATAATACCTATACATAGAGCCAGTTCCTTCATCGTTCATATCATCGATAAGGGATTCTACCCTATCCTTTTCATCCAATAGCATCTGTAAATATATATTATCTTTATCTTTTCCCATATTATTATCCTCCCTATATTATTATAGTCTGATAATAATATGCCCATATATATATTTACAATTCTATTATTTGTATCCTGTATTCAACCTATTGATGATGGCTGCCACCATCTCCCCAAATCACCTGTTTTAATTTTTTTATATCATTCAGCAATAGCTCAAACTCTCTGAAATTCAATGACTGCTTCCCGTCAGACAGGGCTTTATCCGGTTGAGGATGGATCTCTATCATTACCCCATCAGCTCCCAGTGTTAAGGCCGCCCTTGTTGCTGGCAATATCAATTCCCTCCTACCTGTACCATGGCTTGGGTCTATAAATATGGGGTATTTGGTTTCCTTCTTTATTATTGGTATACTCATTAAGTCCAATGTGTTTCTCGTATAGCTTTCGAAGGTTCTTATCCCTCTTTCACATAGTATAATATGTTCATTGCCTCCCCTTGCTATGTACTCGGTTGCCCTTATCCATTCTTCAAAAGTGGCAGACATCCCCCTTTTAAGCAATATAGGCTTATCCGTTCTGCCCACCTCCATTAAAAGAGAGTAGTTCTGCATATTTCTTGAACCTATTTGGTATATATCTATATATTCATAGGCCCTTTCAACATCCCTAGGATCCATTATTTCGGAAATCACATTGAAACCATAACAATCTCTAATATCCTTTAATATTCTTAGCCCTTCCATGCCAAGCCCTTGGAAGGAATTAGGACTTGTCCGTGGCTTAAAAGCTCCCCCTCTTATGGTTTGTATACCTAGTTTATTTAAAAATGCCCCAATAAGTTCCATCTGTTCAACGCTTTCAACGGCGCATGGCCCTGCTATTATTTCAAATTCCCCTAATAGCCTTGTTTTACGGTTCAATTTAGTATCACCCACCATATCTATTCTTCTGTCCTGCCAACTATACCTTCTGAGCTAAATAAAATTGAGGGCTAAGCCCCCAAGTCCTTGATATCTTTATCTGCATCTATTTTATCAAGCTTTTTATTCGGTTTCAAATCCTTTTCATCCATATCATCATCTTCAATCCCTATGTTTGAATAAAATTCATCCAATGTAACCAATTGAGCCTCGATAAAAGACTTGTATCGGGTTTTAAATATAAATATTTCTTTTTTAAGGTGTTCATATTCTTCCTTGATCCTTTTTACCTCGTCATCTGCAGATGATATAATCTCCCTAGCTTTTAACTCTGCCTCTTCTATTATCAGTTGTCCTTTGTTCCTAGCAGCCGCTGTTACCTCATCAGCTGTGCTTTGAGCAACCAAAAGCGTGTCTTTTAAGGTTGTCTCTAAAGTGTTATATCGTTTTATCTGTTCATTTAATGCTACAATCTTATCCTTCAATTCCACGTTTTCTCTATACAGATTTTCATAGCTTTCTACAATATCATCCAAAAACCTGTCTACATCAGTCTCATTATAACCTCTAAAGGATCTTTTAAATTCT
>DUNJ01000072.1 GCA_012839395.1 Tepidimicrobium sp. | reverse complement strand
GGTTCGAGTCCCTGAAGGTGCACCAAAATAAATGGCTAGGAATACACATCCTAGCCTATTTTTATGTTTGTTTTTATTTTGCTAAAATGCTATGAAAACGCATATGTTTATACAGAAAAAAGTGGAAGGCTATAGGTGAATATTTATATTTAAACCTTTTATACTATTTAATAAATTTATTAAATAGTATAAAAGGGTGATGCAACTGAAAGGATTTATGAAATATTTGGTTTTATATATAATCGGTGGATTTTCTTATTGCATCATAGAAATCTTATGGAGAGGATACTCTCATGTAGCTATGTTTATTCTAGGTGGCTTGTGTTTTATATTGATAGGATCTATAGGAGAATATTTCTTTCCATCTAGAAGGATAACATTAAGGCAGTTATTATTATCTTGTTTGATAATTACATTATTGGAATTGCTTGCTGGCTTGGTTTTAAATATAAAATTCGGATTAAATATTTGGGATTATAGTAAATTAAAATTCAATTTCATGGGGCAGATAGCCTTGGAATATAGTATATTGTGGTTTTTGCTATCTTTGCCGGCCATTGTCTTTTATGATTACATGGTTTATTGGTTATTTGGAGGGGAAAAACCGGCTTATAGGTTGATCTAAGGACACTTCAGTTTATATAAAATGGTAGATTTATAGCGAAATATAATTAGGATTAAGGGCCCCATAATTATAATAATTATGGGGCCCTTATTATTAACAAGGAGTTTTAAGCTATTTAACATCTTCTGCCAAATCCACCACCGAAACCACCGTTGGTGAATAAGATTACTAGTAATAGGAAGAAGAAGAGTAAGGAACTATCGTTGTCGTAGCAATCCTGACCTCCCTTTCTACCGAACAATTCTCCACCGTGTACTTCAGCCATCTTCTACACCTCCTAAATGCTATGAGATTAGCATATATTAAAAAGCTAGAACAATATAACCTATTTGAAGCCTTGGTATATTGTAATATATATTATGAATAAGCTAGAAAAGTGTTAACGTTTAAGATACTATTATACTAAGGTGGGTATATTGCATACAATAATATAAAAGGGATAGGTGATTCTGTGAAGGTGATAGCTGCTTTTTTTGATATTGATGGTACCCTTTTTAGAAATTCATTGATGATTGAACATTTTAAAAAACTAATTAAATATGAGGTAATAGATCCATCGCTATGGTACACCAAGATAAAGCCGGTGTATGAGGATTGGGAGAAGAGGTATGGAGATTTTGAAGAATATTTGGAAACCCTTGCCGAGGTCTATATACAAGAATTGAAGGGAGTCAATAAATCCTACATTGAATTTATAGCTTCCCAAGTAATCAATATAAATGGAGATATGGTATATAAGTATTCTAGGGATAGAATAGAATGGCATAAAGCTCAGGGGCATAAGGTGTTCTTTATATCCGGGAGTCCGGATTTTTTGGTATCCAAGATGGCAGAGAAATATGGAGCTTCAGAATATAGGGGTACAATATATATAGTAGATGAGGAGAACAATTTCACAGGGGAAGTGGTTAGGATGTGGGATTCGGAGAATAAGCAAAAGACCCTAGATGAATTTTTAAGTATATATGATATAGATCTGGAGAATAGCTATGCCTATGGGGACACTCCTGGGGATCTGTCCATGTTAAGGATGGTAGGTAATCCTATAGCAATAAATCCAAATAGAGAGTTGTTGATGAACATTAGAGATGATCAAAACCTTTTCAACAGCACGACTATAATAGTAGAAAGGAAGGATCTTATCTATAAGCTGAGGACTGATATAAATATATTATAGAACCCTCTACACAGAGGGTTCCCTAATATTTATCAGCCGTTGTCCCTTTTATTCTCATTCCTTTGTTGGGATTTATCTTTATTGCCCTTTTTACTCCTATTAACGTTTTTTCTACTTTTATTATTAGCCATTTTTTCCTGGTTTATATCTAAACCAGCAAATTCACCACCTTTCATTGTTTAATGACTGCTTCTTGAGATAGTATTCCCAGTTTTTAAAAAATTATAGAATTTTCTTTTTATAATGGTTTTAATCTTAATGTTAAATCTTAACGTTAGGAGCGAAATAGCTAATTATCCAACTTAGCTAAGATTAAAGTATTACATTAAACCTGATTTATTAACTCCTCTAATTCTGTCAAAAATCGGGATGGTTTCAGGCTTATAGAATCCATTTTTTTAATTGTAATCAAATTTAGGCGCTCTTTTGCCCTAGTCATCCCCACATAGAAAAGCCGCCGCTCCTCTTCTAGAGGTCCTATATTTCCTTTGTTGAAATCAGCGATACTGTTGGTATAGGGAAAATCGCCTTCTATTAAATCTATCATATATACATCTTTAAATTCTAGTCCCTTGGCCGAATGAATGGTGGATAGATTGACTCCGTCTTTAAGCTTCTTGGATTGATGGGTAACATGTTCTAGTTCTTCAATTCGTTCTATAAATTCACTTAAGGTTTTAGTTTGAGCTGCTATCATCTTTAGTAAGTATAATATATTTCTCAATGAATCCAATGTGTATCCAAACCTCATACAGCATTCCTTTAAATACTTACCATATTCCAATTTATCGTCTATATACCGAATTCCCTTATGGGGGTTCATATTGGATAGCTTTTTAAAATCCAATTGTAATTCTAAAAAACTTTTTCTATAGGATCGGTCAATCCCCGGCAGCTTCAACAGTCTATCGAATATGGAAATATTTTTATCTAGCGTTTTTATATATTCTATCTGTCTTTTAGATATATATCCTTTGGTTTTATAAAATATCCTTTCGAAACAATCTATGTTTAAAGGATCACGAGCTAGAAATAAAATGTCCAATATATCTTGCAAAACCCAATGATTAAAAAAGTCTACCCTAACATCCCTTATATGAAAGGGTATTCTGTTTCTGTCCAAATACTCTATCACTCCAATAGCAGATATATTATTTCTATATAATATGGCTGAATTATTATAATCTCTTTTGGTTATTAGATTATCTACTATATATTGGTATTGATCTTCTGGTTTTTTTAATTTAACTATATTTACAGGTTCGATATATAAGTTTTTGGTAAAGATATTCTTATCATATCTTAATGTATTTTGCTTGATAAATTCATTGGATACAGAAACTATATTCTTAGAGGAGCGATAATTTTGTTCCATATAGAACAATTTTATGTTTTGGTATATATTTTTAAATTCAAATAATCCTTTTGGATATGCACCTCTAAATCCATATATAGATTGATCATCGTCTGCCACTATAAATAGGTTGTTCTTAGGTTTGCTCAACATTTTTATGAGTTCCATTTGCACCTTAGAAGTGTCTTGGCCTTCGTCTATCTGTATAAAATCATACCTATTCCTATACTTGTTTAGGAGGTAGTTATCGTTTTGAAATATTTCTAGGGACATGGTGAGCATATCGTCGAAGTCTATTAAATTTCTAGTCCTTTTATATCGTTCATATATATTGTAGATATCCAAAAAGTTCTCTACGTTTATTCTATTTTTAGATAAAAATTCCTCCGGAGTTATAAGCATGTTTTTAATATATCCAAAGGAATTTATTAAGATTTCTAGATCCTCATCTTGGATATATTGCCTATTTCTAGAAAAATAGATACTTTTCAATATATTATACTTATTCAAATTTTTGCTATTATCTTCAATAAGACGAAATCTAACCCTATTCTTGTAGGCATATTCCCGTAACAAATTATAGGCAAAGCTATGAATGGTGGAGAAATGAACGGGAATAGGAGATATATCTCCATAGAGCTTATTGAATCTATCCTTCATATCCCTGGCTGAGGCTCTACTAAATGTGATAGATAGTATTTTTTCAGGGCTTATATCCTTATTTAGGATTAGGTTGGCAGTTCTATGAATTAGTACAGTAGTTTTACCTGCCCCTGGCACCGCCAGTACTAAGGCAGGGCCTTTGAAATGGGATATGGCTTGGATCTGTTCATCGCTTAAGTGCATACAAAACACCTACTTTTATCTATTTGTATTTAATTTTATATTTAACTACATACTAACAATAGCTGATTTTCATGTCAATTGGATATTAAGGATGAAAGAGTAGTTGATATTGGGTAATAATCTATTATAATAGATTGGTAGGCAAATATAGAATGAGGATGATTTTATGAAAAAAGGATTGAAATGGTTTGATGATAGATTGATAAAGCTGATAAATATAGGCATGAAATCCGACTTTCTAGATTTATTTATGATTAGATTGACTCATCTTGGTGGAGCTCTATCTATCACTCTATTCATACTGATACTCTTATTATTTGGCAATAAGAGGGGAAAGAATATAGGAGCTCAAGGTGCAGTTACATTAGCAATCAGTCAGACTATAACCTACGCAATTAAAAGTATTTTCGGAAGACAAAGGCCCTATAATATACTTAAGGATTTAAACACCTTTGGTATAATATTGAAAGATTATTCGTTTCCCTCAGGGCATACCTCCGCAAGCTTTGCTATAGCAACGACCATAGCATTCAATATGCCTAGGCTGAGTATCGTGGCATTTATATTGGCTTTTGCGATAGGAATTTCGAGAATATATTTAGGGGTTCATTATCCAACCGATGTAATGGCAGGTATGTTTTTAGGAGTTGGTACTGCCATAATAACTCAAATCTATATAAAGGATTATGTTTTGGAGCTTATTAGAAGGTTTGGGGATTTCTAGCATTGATATATTGACGACAGGTGAAGCGAGCCATAGAAGCAAAAGGGTTATCTATTTAGTATAAGTGGATTATGGACAAAAGCCTTTATTTTAATCTGAATATATAATAAAATAGAATTAGATGGATTTATGCAGATGCAATAAACTAGTTGAATCTGCATAAATGCCATGCATAAAAACTTATTGTATTTATATGAATCGCACTAATTCAAAACAGCTATATATCAAGTCGATTTATAATAAAACTATAATGGAGGAATACATATGGAAGAGCTGCTCTTTGGAATTATAGGTGGGACCGCTTTGCTCATGTATGGGGTTAGCATGATGGGCGATGGTCTTGAAAAGGTCTCTGGTAACACTATGAAGAGAATTGTTACGGTTTTAACGGGGAAGGTATGGAGTGCTTTTTTAGTCGGTATATTATTGACTGCGCTGATTCAAAGCAGTACCGCCATGACTGTATTGACAGTAGGCTTTGTAAATTCTGGTCTTATGAACCTATCTCAGGCTGTAGGAATAATATATGGTGCCAATATTGGAACCACCGTAACAGCTCAACTTATGGCCTTTAGCTTTAAATTCAAACTAACGGATATAGCCCTTCCCATATTGGGCATAGGTTTTACAATTAACCATATAGCGAAGAATAGCAAGTTTAAGAATGTAGGACAGGCTCTAATGGGTTTTGGAATGATGTTTTTAGGATTGAAAATATTGAACGGAGGAATTCCGTATATGCAGCAGAGTGAGGCATTAAAACATTTCTTTGCAACCTATACATCTGTTCCCATATTTGGAATAGCACTGGGAGCATTTGCAACTGCTATGGTTCATAGCAGTGCTGCAACGGTTGGATTGGTGATGATATTAAGCCAAGCAGGTTTATTGGATTTAAATTCTGCGGTCTATTTAATATTAGGGGATAATATAGGGACCTGTATTACTGCTCAATTGGCAAGTATGTCGGGGAATATCAATGCTAGAAGGACGGCATGTGCCCATACCCTCTATAATGTATTTGGAGTAATATTAGCATTGATTGCTTTTCCATTATTCATGAAGATAATTAAGATGGCTACTATATATCTACAGCCTAAAGCCGACATATCTGCATATATTGCTAATGCCCATACTTTATTCAATTCATTAAATGCATTGATATTTTTACCTTTGACAAAATATTATGTAAAATTTTTAAACAGTATAATTAGATCTAAGGCGGATGCATATGCAGAAAAAGCCTATTTGGATAGGCTGTTATTAAATACGCCAGTGGCAGCTCTTCAAGCGGCTCGTTCTGAAATAATAAAAGGAGCAGAGATAGTGAAACTGATGCTAAAGGATGCAATAGAACTATTGCATACAAATGATGCCGATAAATTAGCAACGATTCAAGATAATGAGGTTACTATAAATGAGATGCAAAGAGAATTGACTGAATATATAGTTGAAATTTCAAAGAGGGAATTGACGGTTGCTCAATCCCTAATGGTACCTGCTACCATAAGTAGTATAAACAATATTGAAAGGATAGGAGATCGAATAATAGATATATGTAGGTTACATGAGAGCAAGATGGATAAAGGTCTTGAGTTTTCAGAACATGCCCTTGGTGAACTAAGGTATTTAGAAAAGGTTATAGTTGAACTATTGGATAATGTGATGATCGCTCTGAATGGCAAGGATGAGACAATTGTTGAAAAGATTGAGGACTTGGAGGACGAGGTAGATTACTTAAGTGAAACCTTTCAAAAGAACCATATAGAAAGGCTTAATAAGGGGAACTGCAATATAGATTCAGGGGTTATATATATAGATATGATAGGGCATTTGGAAAGGATTGCGGATCATGCATATAAAATAGGGATGTTTACAAAAGATGAATTATTTGGACAGAAATGTAAAAAAGCCCCGTCTTAAACCTTTAAGATGAGGCTTTTCGTTTTGGAATTATTCTTTAAAATCCACCCTTTCAACTCTACCCTTTTCATTTAAGGACATTCGAGTAAGCTTTGTAAGTTTTGGGACATCATCGATTTTATCACATTCTAGAACCTGATATACCTTGGATGTGTCTTTGTTTTCCCTATATACATCCCTTAGCAACTTCATTATGGAATATGGATGCTCTGGTTCTTTGACGCTTACAAATGCTGTATCGGGTTTTGCCATGGCTTCTTTTATAAGTTGTTCGAAATCAATATTATCGATTCCAGGAATAAGTAGATATTCTGTATCTTTTTCTAGATCTTCGAAGGATTTAACCTGAACTGAATCAAACTTGCTTTTAGCCACAGCCATCAAGGTAGCCATAAGTGGACGAATACCAGCGCTTCTATGGCCAGAAACTATTATGGTTTCTTTTCTGCTAATAGATTCTTCTATATATTGGGCTTGGGCTTCTGTCATAAATCCCTGAGAGACAAATCTTTTTATCATTGGATTCATTATGGACCACTCCTTTATATTTAAAATAGTATCTTAATTAATTTTACCCATATCATAGGTATAAAAACACTGCTCCCAAAAATCCTTTATTGGTCTAGATATATATTTGTTTTTATGGTATATTATACTGAATTTACGTTTAAGTTCCAATCCCTCTACCTCTATATGAGTTAGCCTGTTCTGGCTGAGCTCCTGTTCCACGGCAATTTTGGATATAACCGAAATACCTATATTTGAAATGACAGTGTTCTTTATGGTCTCTGCATTGTTACAAGTCCATTTAACATCTAAATTATATCCTTTTGAAGCCATTACATTTTCAAACAATTCTCTTGTCCCACTTCCCTTTTCCCTCAATATTAGATCGGCATTGGATAGCTCTTCGATGGTAACATATTTTCTTTTTCTAAAGGGATGGTTATTTCCGCATATAACTATCAGCTCGTCGTCCATAAAGGATTTGCGAATAATATCTGGACTTTGTATTGGACCTTCCACTAGGCCAAAGTCTAGC
>DUNJ01000242.1 GCA_012839395.1 Tepidimicrobium sp. | reverse complement strand
GAAGTCAGGCAACTGGAAAAGCTCCCGGTAGCCATGCTCTGCCTGGGTTATTACCCCGAAGGATATGAACCCATAGTACGCTCCCGATTCGAAAGAGAATACATTATCTTTGAAGAGAAATATCGTTCTCTAAATGAAGAAGAGCTGACCGACATGTTCACCGAGAGAGAGGCCCAGTTCCCTTCTGCTAATAAATATGCAGCGGAAAACGCTGCACAACTAATGTTTGCCCGCAAAACAGGAGCAGAATTCTCGAAAGAGATGCATCGCTCAATCCAAAAGGCTATGGAGAACTGGCAAGGCAAGCCGATGTAGCAGCGGGAGCATGTGAACCCTTAGATTGCTGCATCATAGGCACCGAGAAATTGACTCCTATACAGGTCATAATAGAAGCCTCGGTCGGCCATCAACTGATCGTGGCTTCCTTGTTCGACGATACGGCCATTATCCATTACTAGGATAGTATCAGCATTGCGAATTGTGGACAGGCGATGGGCGATAACAAAACTAGTGCGTTCTTGCATCAGCTTGGCCATTGCGGCCTGTATCAGTATCTCGGTACGGGTATCAACTGAGCTGGTCGCCTCATCCAGAATCAAGATTTCGGGATCTGCCAGAAACGCACGGGCAATAGTCAGCAATTGCTTCTGGCCCTGAGATATGTTGGAAGCCTCATCGTCCAACAGGGTATCATACCCCTCGGGCAAGGTCCGTATGAAGTGATCGGCATGCGCGGCTCGAGCTGCAGCCAATATCTCAGCTTCACTAGCATCTTCCCGCCCATAGGCGATATTATCCCGAATGCTGCCACTGAAAAGCCAGGTGTCCTGCAAAACCATGCCAAACAGTTTCCGGAGATGATCACGGGTAAGATCGCGAATATCTACACCATCAATCGTAATGCTGCCTTCTTCTATCTCGTAGAACCGCATCAGGAGATTCACCACTGTCGTCTTACCCGCCCCCGTAGGACCAACAATTGCTGCAGTCTGACCAGGCTGTACCTCCAGATTCATATCCTTAATCAGTGGCACATTCGGCTCATAACTAAAGCAAACATTATTGAAGGCGATCCTGCCTTTGATGTTCTCAAGGACAACGGGATTACGGACATCTGGAATTTCTTCTTCCTCATCGAGAAGTTCAAATACCCGTTCGGCCGAGGCTACCGTGGATTGTAGAACATTCATGATACTAGCTGTCTGGACAATGGGCTGAGTAAAATGCCTAGAATACTGGATGAAGGCCTGAATGTCTCCCAGCAAAAGAGCACCACTTGCCACTTTTATGCCTCCGATTACACAGATGGCAACATAGTTGAGGTTATTCAGCAGTTGCATAACCGGTCGAATAGTAGCCGATATAAACTGTGCCTGAAAGCTGGCCTCGCAGAGACGGTCATTCTCCTGATCGAACTCAGCGATGGTTTCTTGTTGGCGATTAAAGACTTTGACTATATTGTGACCAGTATAGGTTTCCTCAATATGGCCGCTGAGTGCTCCGGTACTATCCCACTGGGTGATAAACTGTTTTTGCGAGCGTTTGGCAATAAATACTG
>DUNJ01000071.1 GCA_012839395.1 Tepidimicrobium sp. | reverse complement strand
CCCTTTCATCGGCCCTCAGATCGTTGACAATCTCACCTTCAAATTCTATTTCCCCATCTGTAATCTGATATTCTGGGTGACCCATCAATGTATATGCCACGGTGGATTTTCCACTACCATTTGGCCCCATTATTATATGGATCTCTCCTCTACCAATCTGCAGATCTATACCTTTCAATATCTCCTTTTCATCTATACTTACCTTTAAATCATCTATGCTCAATAGATTTTTCCCCATATATATATCCTCCTCGACAACTGATAGCGATTATCATTATTATACATATTATGATATCAGAGAAATCCCTACTTGTCTACTAGGAATTAAACAAAACATACTAAAATAGTATGTTTTGTTTAATATATATTTTATTGTCCAGATAACTCGAGAATTTCTTAAAATGATTACGGACATTAATATAAGATATTAATTCAACTTCAATTTCTTCTTTGAAATCTTTATATTTTCGTTATCACTAAAATCCTTTCCCGATAAAAAGAATACCTCTTTTCCCTTTCTTAATACGATTTCGGTTCTATCATATCTTAGAAAATATGCCTCATCTACATCCCATAAGACATTATCTCCTTCAAAGGTACTCCTTCTTTTCATTCTCTTTATGGATTCTTCCATTGCTGGTTTGATATCCCGTCCCTTTAATTCATCAAAATCATCCATCGTAAGCCCCATAGGATATAGATCCTCTTCCGTTGCATATCCCCTTTCATAATAATCCGATAGATAGGGATAAAGTCTATTTCCTATGTTTTTTCTGGCCTCCGATATATATCTATTGAATAATTTAATGGCTATATTCTCGGTTAATGCCCTTGAGTAGGCTGTTTCTATATATTCTATTTCATCCCCTACCTGGTTAGTGGAAAAATGCTCATAAGATCTCGGTACCAATATGCTGGCATCATTCATCATGGTATCCTCGCTACTGGATATATCCTCATCAAAATCCTCGATCAATAGTATTCTGTATTCATCACCGTTCAAATCATGGTTATTCCCCATAGAACTTTCAATATTAAATAGCTCGAATATACGAATAGAATTTTGTAGCCATATGGCTACGAACATGGTAATTCCAAACAATATAACCTTATAGATCGTAGCAGCCCTGATAGGCTTTACAAATTTCCTGTATAGCCCACCTATTATCAAACCCATTGAGAGGGGAATTAAAACTACCGCCATGATCTTATTCTTCAGATATATGAATAGATAAAAGGTATGAATTACCAATAGTAATACAACTATAGACACTATTATAAAGCTGATCCTATGGATATAGAATTTAGAATCGCTATATTCAATAGCTTTGCCTAGCTCCACATTATCCTCATTTTTGTCCAAAAACCTCTCTAAATGAATCCAATCCATTATGGTTAGAATGAGACCGACAGGCAATATTATTACACCTAGTTGAGAAAATCCATTTTTCATAAAATATACCGAGCCCATTCTACCCACATTAAACCAGCAGAGGATCACTAAAGAGACTGATAAAAAGAAGTAGGTTATAACCTGCCTTTTACCTATGGATTTTAATATGCTGAATTCCTCTTCCATATCGGTATGGATTTCTAAGGATTCTGAACCTTTCTTCCTGAAGTATATATGAAGATTATAGGACGTTGCGCAGTAATTCCATCCTACGGATTCGCAAACACTTTCAAATTCCTTTAGTTCCTCCTTGCTCTTCTTTGTAAAGGTGGTTTCCACCTCATAGGGCGATATAGAAAACTCTAACTCCTCCGGTTCAATCCTCTTAAATATAAATACAATTCCCCTGATAACCTTGCTTAATAATCAGCCTTCTTTAGCCTTATCCTCCAGATACCTTGCTATATTGGGATAGTTGCTGATATTTAAATACCTAATCTCTATTTTAAAATTCATCTACTCCACCTCCCATCACCTTGCTAGCATCCCTCAATAATAATCTCAACCTCCCTACCTCCTCCATCAACACCGCATCGCCCAGATCGGTAATCAAATAGGTTTTTCTATTATCATCATCGGACACCATCTTTATATATTTATCCTCTTCAAACCTAGAAAGAAGGGAGTAAAGGGTTCCCGGGCCAACCTTTACCCGTCCATCGGTCAGCTTTTCAACATATTGCATGATCTCATATCCATGCCTCTTCTCCTTTAGGCTTAAAAGTATATAGTACATAGGCTGAGTAAGGGCCCTCGATCTTCTATTGGAAATAGTACCACCTCCTAGCTATACCGATAGTAGATATATCAGCTGTCGATATGCTTACATCAATTGTATATCGGGGATCGATATAAGTCAATGATCTATATAGGTTGTTTTTTACATAAAATAAACCCGGAAACCATTAAAAATTCCCGGGTCAACTATATAATATCCATTGTAATTACATATCCTTTTCCACTAAATCAGCTGTTATAAAGTCGTATTTATATTCTATATCCCTATTGGTACTATCTACTAGCTCTACTTTAATTATGGTTCTATCTTTCTTAACTTTCAATTCCCATTCCTTGACCGTAAAGCCACTTTTAACATCATCCAAGGATCTCCCTATGAAATCGGGAATCTTCGCTAGATCCCCCTTTAATATTTCACCTTCTGTTATGTTATCGTCATCTTGCTCGGTTTTCAAAATATCTCCATCACCCCATCATAGCCTTCTACTTCATAGATATATGAGTTGTTTTTCTTCTCGAGTTCAATCTTTTTAACCTTAGCCTTTGGATAGGTTTTTTTTGAATATATCAAATGCTTCCTCAGGGGATAATTTTATACCCTTACCGGTAACTTCTTCATCTCTTTATTCCCCTTTCGCCATTTTAATTATACCCTTACAAAATGCTTATACACATGCTAAGTGTATTAATGCTGTAACCTGATGTCCACTCATATTTCCTGCAACTAATTGCTATAGAATCCTTCTCTAATTCGATTACTTGTTTATATCTTATACTAGGCATATTCCTTTACATTTGCCAATAACCCCATAGTCCTCAATGTATTATCTATATCTTCCCTGCTTTCGCTATGTCTTAACGCTATCATCACTTGTTCTATATTAATTAATCCTTCTTCTAAATATTTTTCAATATCTTTTAATATATTATCCTTAAGACCCTTTTCCCCTAATGAATCTATATATTTTTTTATACGAGATTCAGTAGTATATATAAAATGTATATCCCCGCCAAATATACCCTTTATCCTTTCCTCATCCTCATCTATGGTTGTTAACACCACTGTTCCCTTGGAAGTTGACATTATTGGTACTGCATTGATTTCCTGTAATAATTCCCTACTATATGGCTTTAAATCCCTAATACCGTACTCCTTGAGATGTATATCCACATAAGTCCTTTGGGTTATCTCACAAACAGACCTTACTACATCTTCTTCCGATACAAGGCCTAATCTCATTAAAACCTTACCTAATCTTTCATTCTTTTGCTTAGAAATTTTAAGGCTATTATTCAACTGTTTAGAGTCTATTAAGCCCTTGTACAATAGAGTATCACCTAGATTCCTTCTATATCTTTTCAATATCTCTTCTTCCAAAAATTCATGATCAGTTTTGCTCCATTTAGGTTTTTTGGTTGATTTTTGCCTATTGTTCCCCATAAGACCTAACCACCATGCCCTAACCGTAGCATGAAAATTGATTACATTTCCTATTACCATCCTAAAAGGCAATATTGGCGGAAAAAAGCTACTTATTAGGGCTGATCTCTTTCCATAAACATTCTTTACAGCTAAAAATCTTAATACCTGCCTCTCTATCATCATTATAGATATAAATACCATTAAAAACCATGCAAAACTATACTTAGGGTACATAGGTGGCATATCCCAAAATGAAGATAATATAAAGTATGCAAATATAATATATCCTGGTCCCAACAATAAGTTACCAAACTTTGCTTTCCAGTCCCTATACAAACTATATTTGGAGATAAAGTTTAGCTGCCTATTCTTTAGTATATCCTTCAATTTAAAGCTCTGCAATGTGATGCCATATATCCATCTAGTTTTCTGCCTTATAGCTGCACCATAACTAGATGGAAACATGCTTCTGGTGGATATGAATTCCCTTGCAACGGTTCCATCTGCCCTAAGCCTGCTAACATCTTCCAATACATAGTGTACATCGTACCCCATCTGCTTAAATTGAAGAGATAGCTTATAATCCTCAGTTAAGCTCCCTTCTGGAAATACATTTCCGTCTGGGAATTTGTCCAATATATCCCTTCTAATAACAAAGCCAGTTCCTGCCGAGGGAACGAAGGCATCCGTAACAGTTCGAGCTAATAGTAGCCTGTAATGGTTTTCCGCAAATTCATCTGCATAACTGCCCGATATCATGTTTTTAAATATATTGGATAGCCTTGGCAGCTCCTGTAGGGGGAAGACCGGCATCTGTATCGCTGAATGCTCCTCTAATAGATAGTTTTCTAATTTGAGCTCGTAGGGATGGACTACATCCTCCGAATCGTGGACCACCAATGCCTGAAACCTAATATGATTTTCCTTTTCAAATTCGTAAATGTTTCTAATTACATTATTAAGGTTATCCGCCTTAGAGCTAGGCCCTTCTAATACATGGACTATCTTATGAACGTTGGGAAATTCCTCTTCCAACTCCCTTGCTACCCTCATAGTCCCCTCATCGTTAGGATAAACCCCTAAGAATATATGATACATACTCTTGGGATATAGGTTAGAAGTTATCAGATTACGGATAACGGGTTTCAATACATTTTCCTCATCGTATGCTGCTACGATTAT
>DUNJ01000070.1 GCA_012839395.1 Tepidimicrobium sp. | reverse complement strand
TTTATTTCTGCTCTTGTTTAATATATAATTGGGATATTGAGGAAGTTACCATATAACCTATAATATACGTCCATATGGATGTTAACAATAAAGCTGTATAGAAATAGAGAGGTATTTAGGCTATAATAGAGGAAAGATGAAAGCAGCGAATCGATGAAGGGGATGACTCAACATTGAATGGAATATTCATAGCATTGGAAGGTCCAGATGGTTCTGGAAAGAGTACAATAATGAAAAAAATAGTAGAATATCTTGAAGCAAATGGAATAGAATTTATTGGAACTAGGGAGCCGGGAGGTACTAAGATTGGCGAAAACATTAGAGGTATAATATTGGATGAAGAAAATAAGCATATGGCAGCGGAAACAGAGGCCCTTCTATACGCAGCATCTAGGAGTCAGCATATTTATGAGAAGATACTGCCTGCACTAAATAGGGGAAAGGTGGTTATCTGCGAAAGGTTTATCCTATCAAGCTTAGCCTACCAGGGAATTGCTAGAGGACTAGGGGTGGATCAGGTTAGAAGTATAAACGATTTTGCTATTAAAGGGATAAGACCCCATTTAACCTTATTCTTTGATGTGGATCCAGAGAAAACCCTCGAAAGAAAGGTCGGAAAAAAGAGAGGGGATAGGTTGGAGCAGGAGGGAGTGGATTTTCATAAGAAGGTGTATAATGGATATAAAGAGCTTTTGAAGGGGTATACCGATGCCATAAAGGTGATAGATGCCACCCAAGATATTGGAAGCGTATTCAATCAGTGTATATATCATATAGAGAATGTTCTTAAATACAAGGAGGATTGATTTATGAAGCTGATCATTGCCATAGTTCAAGATGAGGATACACCGAGCTTGATTGAGGATCTAACTAAAAAGGAATTTAGGGTTACAAAGCTAGCATCTACAGGTGGATTTCTAAAGTCTGGAAACACTACTATATTGCTAGGTGTACAGGAAGAACGGGTGCCGGAGGCCTTAAAAATAATAGAGGATAATTGTCAAACTAGAGAAATTACCACATCCCTATTGACGGTATCGATGCCCGGGGATACTTACATACCCTATCCCTTCCAGGTCCAGGTAGGTGGGGCTACAATATTTATACTGGATGTGGAGCAATATATTAGGATATAGTTGGGAGGTAATAGTTGTGAAATTGATAATAGCCATAATTCAAGATGATTTTGCAAATAGGGTTACCAAGAGCTTGATGGATAGGAAATACAGGGTAACTAAGCTATCTTCTACAGGTGGTTTTTTAAAGGCAGGCAATACTACGCTATTAATAGGTGCGGAGGATGACAAGACGGATGAGATCATAAGGGTAGTAGAGAAAGAATGCAAAAAGGAGAATAGCTCTAAGAGGCAAGATGGGGAATTCGATGCTTATGCCAATATATTTGTGTTAAGCATGGATGAATTTAAAAGGATATAGTGGGTGAATTTATGGACTTTAATGAAATTGTAGGTCACGATATGATAATAGATTACTTAAAAAAGGCAATAGAAAACGGCAAGGTATCGCATAGCTATCTATTTGAAGGGGAGGAGTCCATAGGCAAGAGGATGGTTGCGCTTGCCTTTGCTAAAGCTTTGCTCTGTAAGGAAATAGGGAATGAGCCTTGTAATAGATGTATTTCTTGCACCAAATTTGACAATGCCAACCATCCAGATTTTCAATTGATAGAACCCGAGAGAGGGCTGATTTCCATGAAAACATTGGATAAGCTATTGAGAACTGTAAATATAGCTCCATTGGAAAGTAAGCGAAAGATAATATTGATAGATGATAGTCATTGCATGGGATTGGGGGGACAGAATATATTATTGAAAACTTTGGAGGAACCCCCAGCCTATATCAATATAATATTGCTATCATCCAACTCCAACATGTTGGTACCTACCATACTATCCAGATGTCAGATTATTAAGTTTCAACCTGTGGAAAGTAGCAGGATTATAGCATTGCTAAGAAAGGAATATAAAAAAACATGGGAAGAGGCCAATTTTATAGCACATTTTACAAAGGGTTCTGTAGGTAGATCCATTGAGATATCTCGATCTACAGAGTTTGAGGTGAAGCGAAAAAAAGTTATAGAGTTGATCGACGACGTTGTCAATGGGGGGAAAGGTAATATATTTACTGCCAGGGACTTCCTTCTAGATAATAAGGATTCAATAGAGGAGATATTGGATATAATCCTCTATTGGTTTAGGGACTTAGCTATATATAAGAAAGTGGGTAGCACAGAACTTATAATAAATATGGATAGTATATCCCTATTATCCAATCAATCCTATTTAAGTATGGATAGAATTAATGATATAATAGAGAGGATAGAGGAAGCCAGAGATAACATATTGGAACATGTAAATTATCAATTGGCGATAGAGACCATGCTTTTATGTATGCAGGAGGTATAAATTTATGACCACAGTTGTAGGAGTGAGGTTTAAAAAGGCAGGTAAGATATATTATTTTGATCCAGATGGTCTGGATATAGAGGAACATGATCATGTAGTGGTTGAGACGGCTAGAGGCATAGAATATGGATATGTGGCCGTGGGACCTAAGCGGGTGGCGGAAGAGGAGATCGTTTCCCCATTGAAAAAGGTCTTACGCATAGCTAGAAAAGAGGATATGGAGATCCATAAGGACAATAAAGCTAAGGCGATAGAGGCCTTTCGTATCTGTGAAAGGAAGATAGAAGAACATGGGCTGGAGATGAGATTAGTAGATGTGGAATATACCTTTGATAATAACAAGGTTATATTCTATTTCACCGCTGATGGCAGGGTGGATTTTAGGGAACTGGTTAAGGATCTGGCTGCCATATTTAGGACTAGGATAGAGCTTAGGCAGATAGGTGTAAGGGATGAAGCGAAGATGGTGGGTGGATTAGGTCCTTGCGGGAAAGCCGTTTGTTGTACCACCTTTTTAGGAGAATTTGAGCCTGTATCCATAAAGATGGCAAAGGAGCAAAGCCTATCTCTCAATCCAACCAAGATATCTGGTCTTTGTGGTAGGCTTATGTGCTGTTTAAAGTATGAACAAGAGGCATACGATGCGATTTTAGAGAAGATGCCCGATGTGGGAACCATAGCCATAACCCCTAAAGGTAAGGGCACCATAATAGCAACCCATACCATAGTAGAACGAGTAGATGTAAGGATAAGGATGGAAGACGATACCGAGGAGGTATTCAACTACGGAATAAGTGATATAACCATTACCGATGAAATGGATCCGAAATATGCTAGCAGGTCAGAGGAAGCAAAGGAATGTAACGGTCGATGTATCAATACTTGTAAAAAAAATAACAATTAATCAAATAAATATTCAAAACCCCTTTTATTATGCTCAAAAATCTGTTAATATAAAGAAGTAATGTAGATCGATTCCGGGGGGGTGAAACATTTGGCATACGTAATAGATGATACCTGTATCGCATGTGGGGTTTGTGAGGCAGAGTGCCCAACAGGGGCTATATCCGAGGGCGATGACATATTTGTTATAGACCCAGAGACGTGCATAGATTGTGGTGATTGTGCTGCTGTATGTCCTACAGAATCAATTCACCCGGAGTAATATAATAATTAAAAGACCCTTATTTGGGG
>DUNJ01000069.1 GCA_012839395.1 Tepidimicrobium sp. | reverse complement strand
TTTACCGACATCGAAATTGATGGTGAAGAAAGGACAGCTATTAAGTTAATTGTAGAACCAAGATAATCTTAAGGGGGATGTTTTAATGGATGTGTTAAAAGTATCAGCAAAATCAAGTCCAAATTCTGTAGCAGGAGCACTAGCTGGAGTTTTAAGAGAAAGAGGAAACGCTGAAATCCAAGCTATTGGAGCGGGTGCTTTAAATCAAGCAGTTAAAGCAGTAGCTATAGCACGAGGATTTGTGGCGCCCAGTGGGATGGACCTAATATGTATACCTGCTTTTACCGATATTGAAATCGATGGTGAGGAAAGAACGGCGATAAAATTAATTGTTGAGCCAAGGTAGTTGTAGTTGTACGGGAAAATAAAAAAACCTGTTTATCTAAACAGGTTTTTTTATTTTTGTATTGGTATATAAATTCTTTTAATCTAAAGCAATTGGTGTATAATATATAGTAGTGGATAGGGGGTATATGATGATATTTGATCTACATGTTCATACTAATCTCTCGGACGGTATATTTTCTCCCGAGGAGGTTGTCTCTCTAGCAGTTAATGAGGGATTGAATGGCATAGCTATTACTGACCACGATAGTACATCTGGTATAGAGCAGGCTATTCAGATTAGCAAAAAGTTTAACGATTTTATCGTAATACCTGGCATAGAATTTGGCTGCGTTCATGAAGATGAAGAAGTTCATATATTGGGATACTTTATTGATTATAAATCGCCTAAAATGAGGAGTGTTAGTCATAAGCTGAGAAAGTCTAGGTGGGAAAGAGGTCTTAATATAATTGATAGGCTGAAGGCTATAGACATTGATATATCATATGATAGACTGAAACAAACTTTAGCAAATAACGACTATGTTGGAAGACCTCATATAGCAAGGATTTTAGTCGAGGCTGGGTATGTCAACAGCATTCAAGAAGCCTTTAATATTTATCTTGATAGGGGTAAACCTGCCTATGTTGAAAGATATCGGCTAGATATTAGAGATACTATAGATTTAATACATGAGCTACATGGATTAGCTGTCCTTGCCCATCCGGGAATCCTTCGTCAAAAGAAAATAATAGACCATTGTATAGCTATGGGAATCGATGGAATAGAGGCTATACATCCAAAACATAATAGTGATGACGTTTATTATCTTATAGATTTAGCTAAGAAATACAATCTATTTACAACCGGTGGATCGGATTTCCATGGGGATAAGGAAAATGAAAATCTGCTAGGAAGATATTACGTTAATCTGAATGATATATTGGAAATGAGGGAGAGGATATAATTGACGAATTATCAAGGTATGCGAAGTCGGCAATTCCCTTCTAAAATAAGTACAACCTCCTTTGTTAAACTGTACATATTACATCTATTGAAAGATCGATCCTTTTATGGAAATGAAATTATAGAGGAAATCAAAAGCAGGTTAAATGATAGATGGGAACCAAGCCCGGGAATGGTATATCCCCTACTTCGCAATTTAGAGGCTGAAGGATATATTGTAGGATGGTGGGATGAACCAGACAAAAGATCTATAAGAAGATACCGTCTCACGGACGATGGATATAAGCATTATCAAAGAATTTTATTGCAGAACAAGGAGGTTTTTGAAGATTCTTTAAAAATTATTCAAAGCGTACTAAAAGATATATACAAGATTAAAGTTTAATATATAGGAGGTCATTAAATGAAATCTAATTTATCAACGAAAGGATTAAGCATATCATCATCTGTTACATTGGAGATAACGGCAAAAGCGAAGGATATGAGGGATCAGGGGATTGACGTTATAAGCTTTGGTGCTGGGGAACCCGATTTTATTACGCCTAAAAATATTAGACAAGAAGGTATTAGGGTTATTGAAGAAGGTTTAGTTAAATATACCGCTGCCTCGGGAATTATTGAGCTAAAAGAGGCTATTTGTAAGAAGTTTAAAAAAGAAAATAACCTTGATTATTCCTCTGAAAATATAATAATATCGAATGGAGCTAAACAATCTATATACAATGCATTAATGGCCATTATGAATCCAGGAGATGAGGTAATTATTGGAGTCCCTTATTGGGTAAGCTATCCTGAATTGATAAAAATCTCCGGGGGAGAGCCAGTGTATATTCAAACGAAAGAAGATAGAAATTTTAAATTTAATGTTGAGGACTTAAATAAAGTGTTGACGGATAGAACTAAGGCTATTATATTGAATAGCCCTAGCAACCCAACAGGTTCAATATATGATGAACAGGAACTAAAAGAAATTGCTGATTGGGCTGTGAAGAACGACATATTGATAATTTCAGATGAAATATATGAGCAGTTGACTTACGATGAGAATCATGTAAGCATTGCCTCATTAAATGATGATATTAAAGATAGAACCATCGTTATCAATGGGATGTCTAAAGCCTATGCAATGACTGGATGGCGAATAGGATATGCAGCGGCTCATAAAGATATTGTAAGAGTTATGAGCAACCTTCAAAGTCATACTACATCTAACCCTTGTTCTATATCCCAGTATGCTAGCGTAGTAGGCCTTTCAGGAGATCAAAGTAATGTAATGAAAATGAAGAAATACTTTAAAGAACGAAGGAACTATATGGTTGAAATTATAAACAATATTAAAGGTTTGAGCTGCAAAAAACCTGGAGGAGCTTTTTATATAATGGTTAATATTACAAATATAAAGGGTAAGGTTTTCAACGATGTAAAGATAGATACTTCGCTAGATCTTGCTAAAATTTTATTGGATAATGGGAAGGTTGCTGTTATACCCGGCATTGGATTTGGAGATGATGATTATATTCGGTTGTCATATGCTACTTCGATGGAAAATATAAAAGAAGGCCTTAAAAGAATTAAAGACATCATTGAAAACATTAATTAGATTTCAAGATATAAGTTCAAGTATATCCTAGTTTACATATAAATATTACGTAAACTAGGATAGCTTATAACAATAATCTTATATTAGATTTGCAATAAGTTACTGAGTTGTTCTATTAAATTGTTCAATTTATAAATTGTTATATATTGATAGGTTCCTTAAACAACATTTCTTTATCTTTAATGCTCTAGTATGTCCTTTAAACGTGCAAATACTTTTCCAAGACCTCAAGTCCGATTTTAAGAGCATTTTCCCACTTCTAACCTAATACTATGCCTGCTCGCTTTAAAGGTGATTCTGGGGCAAAATGAGAACCCATTTTGGATGTACGGCAAAATAAGTTCGTTTTAGAAGTTACATTATGTAAAAATGGGTGCTGCTAAATAATCAACGTATTTGGATATGAATTAGGTTAAATAAAGAGATTTAAAGATTTAATAGCAAGAGCCATCTTATAAACCTGTGAACAAGATTGAAAGTATTTTATTGCAAAAAAGACGTTTTTTAGCTATAATAATAGACGTAATTAGTCACAAAATAAATATTTTGTGACTAATTACAAAAACAACAGAGAGAGGGGACGAATTTGAGCAAAAAACCATTAATACTTGAAGATTACCTAAATTATATGGAAAGTATCAGAGGGATTTCTCAAAATACTATAAAGGAATACTTTTTTGATTTGCGAACATTTTTTAGATATCTAAAGATCCGATACAGTTTAGTAGATAAAGACACATCTATGGAAGAAATCGACATTGATGATATAGATATGAACATGATCAACAAGGTCACTATACAAGACCTGCATGGGTTTATATCATATGTAGATAAAGTTTTAGGAAATAGTAATTTTGCTAAATCTAGGAAGGTAGCTAGCTTGAGATCTTTCTTCGATTATCTTCATAACAAGATTGCAATTATATCTAAAAATCCAGCAGATCAATTGGAGTTTCCCAAAACCGATAATAGGCACCCTGCATATTTAACCTTGGAAGAATGTGAAAAACTTCTAAATACCGTATTAAAGAATAAGAATGAAATATTTCGAAAAAGAGACTATGCTATAATTATGTTGTTTTTAAATTGTGGCTTAAGGTTATCGGAATTATCTAGTATCGATTTAAATAAAATAAGGGATGATACCTTAATCGTGGTCGGCAAAGGAAACAAAGAAAGGACCATCTATCTAAACGAATCCTGTATCGCCGCAATTAACGATTATATAGAGGTTAGGCCTAAGCCACTCCAGGGTGAACAAGCGCTGTTTTTAAGCATGAGAAAGCGTAGAATGAGCAATAGAGCGATACAACATATGGTGGATAAATATCTAAGGCAAGCAGGTTTTGATACATCCGTATACTCTACTCATAAGCTAAGGCATACAGCAGCTACCTTGATGTATAAATATGGTGAAGTAGATATACGAGCATTACAAGAAATACTTGGTCATGAAAGTGTTTCAACTACCCAGATATATACTCATATAGATGACGATAGGTTAAGACAGGCGGTTAACAGCAACCCATTGGCGGATATTAAACCGAAGTCTAAATAAATAAAGGTGAAATTGTTTATCTCCAAGAACTTCTGTTTAATTTTTGTTCTATTTATGCTATACTATCTGTATAGTAACTATATATTAATCCACCAGCTTTATTTTAAAATTGCAAATAGAAGATAATGTGAGGTGTTTATAATGTATGAAGATTTATATGAAGATTTAAATGAAAAACAAGTAGAAATTTTGCATTTTATAAAAAGCCAAATTAAAAAACAGGGCTATCCACCGGCTGTAAGGGAAATTTGTACAGGAGTTGGATTAAGTTCAACATCTTCAGTTCATGGTCATCTAGAAAGTTTGGCAGCTAAAGGATATATCAAGAAAGACCCTACTAAGCCCCGAGCTATCCAAGTATTGGACAAAGGTCCAGATGCTCTATTTCCACCTAAAAAAACTATTGACATACCTGTAGTTGGCAAAATTATTTCAGGACAACCAATTTTGACAACGGAATATATCGAGGATACTTTCCCTGTTGATGTAGAACTGGCTGAGAAAGGCCCCCTTTTTATATTAAAAATAGAGGGAAATAGCATGGTAGAGGCTGGAGTCTTAAATGGAGATTATGTTCTTGTTAAAAAACAAGATCAGGCCACTAATGGAGATATAGTTGTAGCATTGCTAGGCGAGAAAGTCGCTGTTAAAACATTTTTCAAAGAAAAGGACTACATACGTTTACAACCTGAAAATAAATCTATGTCACCCATAGTTTCAAAAGATGTCACCATTTTAGGTAAGGTGATTGCATTATATAGA
>DUNJ01000068.1 GCA_012839395.1 Tepidimicrobium sp. | reverse complement strand
CAATAGTAAATTCTAATGCTGAATCCCTTTCATTGGGAGCGGGGGAACCAATTACCATGGGGTGTATCTCCTTTTAGGAGTAGGGCTACTCTCCAGCCCGAACCCGACAGCTAACCTCGTAAGCGTGGGCAGAGGAGGTTGATAGGATAAATATGTGTTGTTTTTTACAAAACTATGAATCTTCATAGTTTTTTTGTTTTCAGATACGCATTATGACATAGCGGAGGGGAATATTATTGATAAGCTTTAAAGGTGTAACCAAAAGATTTGGCAATTTTGTTGCTGTAGACGATTTGACAGTGGATTTTCAAGCAGGAGAAACAATAGTCTTAATAGGTCCCAGTGGTTGCGGTAAGACTACAACTCTAAGGATGATCAACAGGCTTATAGAGCCAAGCGAGGGTTCCATCTCCATAAATGGAACCGATATAGCTAAGATCGATCCGGTGGAGCTTAGGAGAAACATAGGATATGTGATACAACAGATTGGACTCTTTCCCCATATGAACATAGCCCAAAATATCGGCCTTGTTCCATATCTAAAGAATCATCCAGAATCCAAGCGAAAAAAGAGGGTCGAAGAACTATTGGAATTTGTAGGCATGCCCCCATCTGAATTCTACCACAGGTATCCAAATGAACTAAGCGGTGGACAACAGCAGCGGATAGGGGTGGCCAGGGCATTGGCTGCAGATCCAGATATTATATTGATGGACGAGCCTTTTGGTGCCCTAGATCCCATCACCAGATCCACCCTACAAGATGAGCTATTGGAGATGAAGGATGAGCTTAACAAGACCATAATATTTGTAACTCACGATATAAATGAAGCGTTAAAGCTTGCAGATAAAATAGCCATAATGAGGGAGGGCCAAATACTTCAATTCGATAGCCCCGAGGATATACTCAAGAATCCGTCCCATGGATTTGTTGAGGAATTCATAGGAAGGGATAGGCTATTGAAAAGGCCCGAGTTCATAAATGTAAGGGATATAATGATTAAGGAACCGGTTACAATACTTCCGGAGAGGACCCTTACCCAGGCATTGGAGAGGATGCACCAGCAGAAGGTGGATAGCCTTATGGTGGTGGACCGTTCTGGGAAATTTATTGGGTTGACTACTTCTAACGATGTATTGGACAATTTCGATAATGCTAAAAGGGTATCCCAAATAACCCAGACCGATGTCCACCATGTGAATGAGGATGCCAATGTAAGCCAGGTACTATCTATAATGGCTAAGGAGAGGGTAGGCTATGTACCTGTAATTGGAAAGGACAACGGTTTGGCAGGCCTTATTACCAGGTCCAATCTGGTCAACGTACTAGGGGAGCGTCTAACAGAATAGATTTAGGAGGAGCATATTATGACACTTTTAAACTTTTTTAAGGAGAATCCAGATACGGTACTTCGCCTTATATTGGAACATTTACAGCTTACAGGCACCGCCATATTGGTCGCCATAGCATTGGGAGTTCCAATAGGGATCGCCATAACTCGCTATAAGCCGTTGGCCGAGCCCATATTGGCCATTGCCAACGTATTTCAAACCATTCCCAGTATTGCATTCTTTGGAATATTGATTCCGATTTTGGGAATAGGGAAGAAAACAGCTACGCTAGTGCTATTTCTATATGCACTGCTTCCCATAGTGAAGAATACCTATACTGGGATTAAGGATGTATCACCATTTATGATAGATGCAGGACGGGGTATGGGGATGACCAATATGCAGATACTCAGGATGGTGGAACTGCCCCAATCCCTATCGGTAATAATGGCAGGGGTTAGGATAGCCACCGTCATAAACATAGGGACAACTACCATAGCTGCCTATATAGGGGCAGGTGGATTAGGTGAGCTTATATTTACAGGAATCCAGATGTATAGAAACGAGATGATATTAGCAGGCGCTATCCCAGCAGCCCTATTGGCCATAATAGCCGATAGGATATTGGGCTATGTGGAATATAGGCTTACCCCAAGGGGAATTCGTGAAAATGAGTAATACTAGAGGAGGTATTTAAGGTGTATAATAAATGGAATAGATTCGCAGCCTTATTTTTAGCAGGAATATTGTTACTAGCCTTAGCAGGCTGCGGTAAGGAACAGAAGGAGATAGTGGTAGGTGGTAAGAACTTTTCGGAGCAGTTTATAATGGCCGAAATGTTGAGCATATTGATAGAGGAGAATACAGATCTTAAGACGACCACTAAGACCAACCTAGCATCAACCGTATTATTTGACGCTATAAAGAAGGAGGAAGTGGATCTGTACCTAGAATATACTGGAACTGGGTTGATAAACCTGGGGATAGAACCTATGAACGATCCAGATGAGGTATATGATAGGGTTCAAAAGGAATTTAATGAGCAGTTGAACATAAAGTGGATGGAGCCCTATGGATTCAACAATACCTATGCCATGGTTGTAACCAAGGAGACAGCGGAGAAATATAATTTAGAGACCATATCCGACCTAGCGGAGATAGGGGATGAACTGACATTGGGCTGTACCTATGTATTTGTTGAAAGGGACGATGGAAACCCAGGTCTCAATAGGCACTACGATTTTGAATTTGGGGATGTAAAGGGAATGGACCCTGCTCTTATGTACCAGGCGTTGGTTCAGGATGAGGTGGACGTAATAAGTGCATTTGCTACCGAGGGTAGGATAGCTGCATTCGACTTAGTCATACTCGAGGATGATAAACAGTTCTTCCCACCTTATGATGCAACCACAATAATAAGGCAGGAGGTATTGGATGAGCATCCGGAGCTAGAGGAGGTGCTCAATATGTTGGCTGGCCGCATAGATGATATAAAGATGGCGGAATTAAACGCTGCAGTGGATTTGGACAAGCGGGAGCCAGAGGATGTGGCTAGGGAATTTTTGGAGGAAGAAGGTTTAATAGATAAGTAAGATAGGGCCCTTTGAAATACAAGCCTTGTAAGGGGATGGAAAGCAGTCATAATTCTAAATGTTCGCCTAGTATACTAGGCCAACATTTAGAATTATATTTATATGGATTTGGAGCAATATGATGCCATTTACAGGATGTTTGTATATACAAGGGGGTAAAATTATGAATGCAGATAGATTTAAGCAAACCGAGGAGTTTAATAATAAGGATATTAATCAAAAGGAAATAACAAGAACATATAATCTGCCCCTTGATAAGGCCTACAAAGAGTATTCTAATGCAAAGATCCTTTCTAAAATTTCATCCATATTCCATGTAAATAAGAATAGAATAAAAGAGTTTAAGCCCTTGGATTTAGGAATGACCAATGATTCATTTTTGTTTAAAATAGATGACAAGGAATATATATATCGTATCCCTGGAGAGGGAACTGATGAGCTAGTCAACAGAAGGGATGAATATAGAAATTATCAGGCGGTTATTCCCCTGGGAATAACTGAAAATGTAATATTTATGGATCCTAAAACGGGGGTTAAGATATCGGAATATGAAAGTAAGTCAAGGTCGGCAGATGTAGACGATGTTGAGGAATTGAAAAGATGCATGGAGATAATAAGGAGTCTCCACAATAGCAATATAAGGGTACCACATAGTTTCAATATTGAAAAAAACATCCTGTTCTATGAAAATATCTGCAGAAGAGGCGATGCAATTCAGCTTGAGGACTATTCAAAAGTTAGAAGTAAAATGGGAGAACTCATTTCCATCCTAAAAGATATGGATATTCCCATCAAATTCTGCCATATCGATCCTAATTGTGATAATTTCCTAGTATTGCCCAACGGAGAGTTTAAACTTATAGATTGGGAATATGCAGGGATGTGTGATCCTGTCATAGATATAGCCATGTTTGCATTATATAGCGAATTTGATGAAGATCGATTAGAGGATATAATGGGCTATTATTTCGAAGGCAAGCCCGATTTTGGGGAGCGGATTAGAATCTATATCTATATGGCCCTTGGAGGTTTTCTGTGGGCACTATGGGCAGCTTATAAGCAGGTCCTAGGCATAACCTTTGGAGATTATATGTTGAAAATGTATCAATATGCAAGGGATTATTGCAAAAAAGCTATGAATTTGATAAGAGGGGTAGATAGCATTGGTATCTGATAGTAGACGAGGATTTAAGAATGTAGATTGGGTTCTCACCCTGGTCCCTTTAGGGATAATATTATCACTATTTCTAGTTTTTATGTTTTTTCCCAGTGCAAGCAAGGAGGTAGTACAATTTTTAAGGGATATATTTGTGGGGGAATTGGGATTTTTTTATATGATCTTTGGCCTTGGAATGTTGGGCCTATCCATTTGGTTAGCCTTTTCCCCTTATGGAGATATGAAGCTTGGCAATATTGAAAAACCACGTTTCAATAGCTTCGCTTGGGGTGCCATGATCTTTACCTCCACCATGGCGGCGGATATACTCTATTGGTCTTTAATAGAATGGGCCTATTATTTTAATTCAATGCCCTTTGGTATAGAGGATATGAGCCTAGTGGAAAAGCAGGCCTATTCCTCCACCTATCCGCTATTCCATTGGGGTCCAATACCTTGGAGCTTCTATATACTTCCAGCTGTAGCCTATGGCTATATGTTCTTTGTAAAGAGGCGCAACAGGCAAACCCTATCCGAGGCCTGTCGCTCTACCATAGGGGATAAGGCCGATAGCCTATTAGGCAAAACGATAGATGTATTTGCAATCGTTGGAGTTCTTTCGGGGATTGCAACAACATTTTCCCTTGCTACTCCATTGCTTTCCCTAATCATATCCAGCTCCTTGGGTATAGCCGATAGTACAAAGCTTACCATATGGATACTGATATTTATCGCCCTGGTGTATACTATTGCAGTGCTTATAGGCCTTAAGGGTATTTCCAGTTTAGCCAATATAAGCGTTGTCATGTTTTCCATATTGCTTATCGTATTCCTATTTTCAGGGCCTACGATCTATATAATAGAGAGTGGAATAAGCAGTATGGGGAGGATGATAGATGAATTTTTCTCCATGGCTACCTGGATGGATCCCCTCAGATTATCGGGGGAGGGGGGTTCCGGTTTTCCACAGGACTGGACCATATTCTACTGGGCCTATTGGATCTCCTGGTCTGTAGCTACTCCTTTTTTTATCGGTAAAATATCCGAAGGGCGAACTATTAAAAATACCATACTGGGTGGCTATTTCTACGGTTTATCTGGCACCTTTACCTCCTTTATAGTATTTGGTAACTATGGACTTTTTCAACAGGTAACTGGAAAAATGGATGCTGCCAATATGCTTTCCCAGGGTGTAGCACCATCGAGGGTCATACTGAAAATAATGGAGCCATTGCCCATGAATAAATTTGTAATGATCCTATTGGCTTTTACAATGGTGGCTTTCTATGCTAGTACCTTTGATGCAATAACCCTTGTCATTTCCGAGTATTCTATTAAGGAATTGAAAAAAGAGGAGGAATCTTCAAGATATATAAGGATGTTTTGGTCTGCGGTGTTGATTATTTTGCCTATAGCCTTGATATTCAATGAAAGTACCCTAAGCATGCTACAAACCCTATCCATAATAGCAGCTTTTCCTGTGGCGCTTATCACAATCCTCATAATATATAGCTTTCTTAAGGATATTAGGGGAGAAAAGAAGATGGATAGGATATAATATAGATGATATAATGGACCTATAGCATAGGAGGAATATTGATGTTTTACAGGGAATTAGTAAAATTTGCCGATACCTTGGATCGCTCCTTTTTCATCGATACCAAGTATAAAAAATATGCAGATGAGGATAGCCCTCTTCCAATAGGCCATGGTCAGACCATATCCCAGCCTAGCCTAGTTTGGAAGATGACCTATATGTTGGATTTAAATAGAGATTGCAAGGTATTAGAAATTGGCACGGGTTCTGGCTATCAAACCGTGTTCCTAGCCCAGTTTGCAAGGGTGGTATATACGGTGGAGAGGATAGAGGAGTTTACGGATAAGGCCAAAAAGAGATTGAATAAGCTTGGCTATACCAATATCCATTATAGGGTGGGGGATGGTAGTAAGGGTTGGGAGGAACATGCACCGTATGACAGGATAATGGTTACAGCTGCTGCCAAAAAAGTCCCCATGGAATTGAAGGAACAACTAGCCATAGGCGGCAAGATGGTAATCCCTGTAGGACCTAAAAACAACCAACAATTGCAGTTAATAAAGAAGAACAAGCATGGAAAGATCAAAATAGAATCTAGAGACAGGGTACGCTTTGTAGAATTGAAAGGTGATTATGGTTGGGAGTAGGGGAATGGGTATATATCAACGAGATCCTCAGACTGTATCTTTTATGAAATCATGAAAAAGATAGATTTATATGAAAAAAGATTTTAATAGCTAGCGATTGGTTTAATCGATCGCTGGCTATTTTCATTTTGCATTATCTTTATCCGTAATGGAATTGAGAAAATCCGATAAAATTTTAAGTTGCTTTGGTGTTAAGCTTCTTGCGCTATATAAGAGCATTTCCAACTCTTCTGCTATTGGTTTGGATAGATCTTCCGGAGCAAAGAAATCAGCCAGGGTCATATCAAAGGCTTCACATATCTTTTTCAACGTTGGAATATCAGGTATGCGGTAACCATTCTCCAATTTACTTATTACAGGTTGAGATGTGTTGCACTTTTTTGCCAGCTCGCTAGTAGTCATATCATTTTGTTTTCTTAATTGCCTAATTCTATTACCGACATCCATATCCAACTCTCCTATCATTCTGATTTGGAATAATTGTTGTACTTATATTTTATAAGTCAGGGCAGAATAAAACAATTATATTTCTAAATTGGAATAAAACTCTTGACATTTATTCTAAAATAGAATAATATATAATGTGAAAACAGCTTTCATAACTAAGTTAAGATCTTTTATCTTTTACTTACCCACAAAACAGAGCTAAAATCCAAAATTCTTAAATACGGGGAGGTGAAGTCCAAGTTCAGGTTTGGTGCTTAACTTGTAAATTTTACCTTTTAAGCATTAGATAAAAGCTATGCATACATAGCAATAAAAAGGGAGGAGTGGAATAAATATGTTGGAATATCTAAAGATTGCCAATAGCCCAATACTATGGATCTCCGTGATTCCGGCTGTTGGTGTAGTACTTTATCAAGCAGCTGCATTTATGCGAAAAGCTACTGAATCCGGTAAGGAGATGGGAATAACAGATGAACAAATTAGAACTGCGAAAAAAAGCGCTTTTTTAGCGGCGTTAGGTCCATCCTTAGTTATCTTAATTGGAATGGTAGCTCTATTAACATCGATGGGAGGACCTGTTTCATTTATGAGGCTTTCATTTATTGGTTCAGTAATGTATGAATTGCCAAGTGCAGATATTGCAGCATCAACGGCCGGTTCCACATTGGGAACAGATGATATGACGGCTGCAGCATTTGCAAATGCTGTTTGGATAATGACCCTATGTAGCTTGGGTTGGATTATCGTTTCAGCTTTATTTACGGACAAGATGGGAACTCTCAGAGATAGGGTAGCTAAGGGTAGTGAAGAGGTATTAGCTGTTATTGCTACAGCGGGGGGAGTAGCAACTTTCACATACCAAGTTGCTAATAGGGTAGTCCCCGGACCCATATCGGATCAGGCTGTGGCGTGCTATGTTGCTTTTATAATTATGTTTGCTTTGAATTTAATAAATGAAAAGAAGAAACTAGCATGGATCAGCCAGTTTGGAATTACAATCGCAATGATTTCTGGCATGGTCGCTGGAAGTTTCCTTATGTAGAGTAGGAGGTGTGAAATTTAATGAAGAATAACGATATTTTTAATAAGGATTTTATACCTTACATCATTAAAAACGGAAGGTTATTAAGTCTACTTGGAATGCTCTTATCCTTTGGTCCAGGCATAGCTTTAGCATTGCAGGGAATTTTTCCCCCAATGGATGCCCTATTAGCGGCAGTATCAATACGTTTGCCAATGGTTGCACATCTTTATATCACCGAGCCTATTTCCTATTTTGCTGTTTTAGGAATTCCGGGCACCTATATGTCATTCCTTTCCGGAAATATTAGTAATCTACGTCTTCCATGTGGTAGCGTTGCACAGGAATCAGCTGGTGTACAGGAAGGGACAGATGAGGGAACCATAATAGCTACCATAGGTGTAGCTGTATCCACATTTGTAAACATAACTGTTTTGGCTATAGGAGTGGTGGGAGGGACCTACATAACCTCCATATTACCTGCCAAAGTACTTGAAGGCATCAACCTATTGATACCTGCATTGTTTGCTTCATTAGCTGCGAACTATATTCGACAAAATCCAAAGGTAGCATTAATAGGTGTACCATTGGCATTTGCTATGACAATACTTGGAATGGGACCGCTTCAGGTATTGCCCTCTGCATTAGCCAATTCTTTACCAATATTAGTAACGGTATTTGGAACAATGGGAGCTGGAATTGCCCTAGCGAAGAAAGGAAAGATTTAAAAGTAATATAAGGGAGTTTTAATCTAATATGAAAAACAGAATATTTTACGGGTGGATAATTGTACTAGCTATATTTTTAATGTTAGCGGTTGGATGGGGAATACCAATCAATACAAATAGTATCTTCATCACTCCAATAGAAGAGGATCTTAATTTTACAAGATCCCAAATGCTAAATGCATTGACGATTCGTAGCATTATAATGGCTGTTACATCTCTTAGTGCTGCATGGGTATTTTCAAAATTCAATCTTAAGAGGATCATGGAAATATCTGCAATCGTACTATGTATGGCGTATTTTGCTATGAGGTTTATGACATCTATAATCCACTACTATATACTGATCTCTATACAAGCGGCATGTATTACATATGGTGGCTTTTTCCCCGCCTCTGTAATTATCAACAAATGGTTTGTTAAAAAGAATGCTACTGCACTAGGTATAGCCTTTATGGGGACGGGAATAGGCGGGATGATATTCAATTTAATGGGTAGTAGTTTGATATTACAGATCGGTTGGAGAGCAACCATAACGGTTTTCACAGCCATCATATTCATAATAAAATTGGTTACAGTATTTATCCTTATCAAAGTTGATCCAGAAGAGAAAGGGTTGAAGCCCTATGGGAACACTCAAAGGGAAACTATGGACAAGCTTGAAGATGATGAATTACCTAAAACCAGCATCAAAGATGTATTAAAATCATTAAAGTTTTGGATGCTTGGAATTGGGATAATGATAATGGGTATGAATATGACAGGTTTAGTTTCTAATATAGCCCCAAGACTGAGGGATATTGGATACAGCTTATCCACTAGTGGAAAAGTAACGAGCTTAAGTATGATTAGTTTAGCTGTTGGAAAATTATTATTAGGAGTGATATTCGATAGATACAGCATGCGAAATGCCACATTATTAAGCAGCTTATCCCTATTACTGGGTATGTTGGGCATGTTGTTTGCTAAATATAAAATAGCCCTTATATGCATAGGGTTAGGCAGCGGATTTGGAACCTCCTTTGGTTCTATAGCACCACCACTTTATGCCGAAAAATTATATCCAAGGTTGGAATATACAAGTAAATTAGCATTTTTCCAGACTATGTCGAAGATAGGGGGTATAATTTCTCCGATTTTAATGGGGGCCATGTATAAGGTCAGCAATAGTTATAATAGCTCTTTGGTGCTATTATCTGGAAGCCTAATAGTTGCCTCTTTGATCTGGCTTGGAACGCTTCCGGCGAATAACGAGAAGGAATAGGGATTAAATTCCTTATGTAAAATTAAAGTTCAAAAGGCTTAAAAAGTTATATTATAAAGGAGGATGGATATGTTTAGGAAAAAAGCTTTAGGCTATCTGAACAAGAAACGGGAAGAATTGGTAAGGATTTCAAAGGAGATTTGGGACGAGCCGGAGTTAGCCTATGATGAGTACTTCGCTTCAAAGATAATATCTGAATATTTAAAGTCGGAAGGATTTGAAGTGGAGCTTGGCTATGCGGATATTCCAACTGCAATAAGGGCTTCTTACGGTTCTGGCGGTCCTGTGGTTGGACTGTTAGGAGAATACGATGCATTACCAAGGCTTAGTCAAAAGGTAGGCACATCCCAAGTGCCCATTAAAGAGGGAGGACCAGGGCATGGATGTGGGCATAACCTTTTGGGTGTAAGTAAATTAGCAGCGGCTGTTGCAATTAAAGAGGGATTACAGCAGGAAGGCCTGGATGGTACCATTGTATTCTATGGTTGCCCAGCAGAGGAAGTATTGACTGGCAAGCCACTTATGGCCCGTGCTGGAGCTTTTAAGGAACTGGATATGGCCTTAGCATGGCATCCATCAAACCATAACATGGCAAGATATGGTTCCAATACAGCTGTAAATTCTGCCAAGTTTCATTTTAAGGGCATAACTGCCCATGCAGCTGCTGATCCTCACAATGGAAGGTCTGCATTGAGCGCCGTTGAATTGATGAATGTTGGAGCAAACTATTTAAGGGAACATGTAACCAACGATGTAAGGATCCATTATGTGATAACGGATGGTGGCGGGGAGGCACCAAATGTAGTTCCTGAGAGTGCAACCGTATTCTATTATGTAAGAGCCTTTACAAGAAAGGCGGTTGTAGATGTATACGATAGATTGGTAAAAATAGCAAAAGGTGCAGCAATGATGACTGAAACCGAGTTGGATATAGAATTTTTGGGAGGCTGTTATAACTATCTACCAAATAGGACCCTTGTAGATCTTTTAGATAAGGTGATGAGGGAGACCGATACTCCCGAGTGGACTGAAGAAGAGATAGAATTTGCTAAGGAATTGAATAGTAAAACAGATAATTATGAGAAGGTAATTCAAGCTGGACTTGCAAAAGAAGGCCAGCATTTGGCTACAGAAGTGCTACCGCAAAGTGATGAACCAATATATGCATCAACCGATGTAGGTGATGTTTCGCATATAGTACCAACAGGATCATTTGTAACTGCAACCCAAAACATTGGTGCCCCTGGTCATAGCTGGCAAGTTGTTTCATGCTCGGGACATAGCATAGGCCAAAAAGGCATGATATACGCTGCCGAGGTTATGGTTGGCGTAATGGATGAAATACTTAAAGACCCTACAATTATAGAAAGAGCCAAAGAAGAATTTGAAGATCAAATGGGAGGGCAAGAATATATCTGTCCAATACCAGATGATCTTCCAATACCATAAAGAAGGAATAAAAATAGATGACCCCCTTTTTATGGTAGAATCCCTCATATTCAAATATGGGGGATTTTTATATGCCAGTCATATTTTATAGAAAACCCATTTACAAAAATAAAAATATGTGCTATACTGAAATCGTTCGAACAATGAATGGAAGAAGGAAGATATATGAAGTTTTTTAGCCCTACATCGTTATTGAAGGAATTATTGCTATTACAACATATAGAGAAGAAACCAGATACAACCCAAAAAGAGATAGCCAGTGTTATAGGTGGGGCAGCCTCTATGGTTAATGTATATATAGATGATCTCGAAGGGAAGGGTTATTTAAACAGGGATTATAAATCTGCAAAGGTTGTCTATTACAATATAACCTCTCAAGGCATAAAGAGGAAGAACTTTTTATCCATTACATATCTACACGAATTATTGGAGTTATACAGGCTAGCAGAAGAAAACATTGAAGAACTACTGGAAAAGGTGGAGAATAAAGGTTATCAAAACATACTGTTATATGGAGCCGGTGAAGTAGCAGAGACTATACTAGGCATAATAAATGGAAGACAAAATAAGCCCTTGAAGGTGCTAGCCCTAATAGATGACGACGAATCCAGGCAACAGAAAGATCTCTTAGGCTACGAAATAATATCTCGAGAACAAATAAACCAATATAACCACGATGGTATCCTAATAACAAGCTATGGCTATGAAGATGATATAAAGGAAAGGTTGAAAGAAGTAGATTATCCTGAAGATAGAATAGTAAGGTTTTTTATGGAGTAGTGTGCCTAAGTCATTTTAAAATTGAAAGGAGTTTTTATAGTGAAAATATCTTTTTCACCACCAGATATTACGCAAGAGGAAATTGATGAAGTAGTAGATACATTAAAATCGGGTTGGATAACGACTGGACCTAAAACTAAATTATTTGAAAAAGAGGTTGCAGAATACACGAATAATTCTAAGGCGGTTTGTCTAAATTCAGCTACTGCAGCAATGGAAATGACCCTTAGGTTATTAGGTATAGGGGAAGGGGATGAGGTTATTACATCGGCTTATACTTATTCAGCATCAGCCAGTGTAATACATCATGTGGGAGCAAAGATCGTATTAGTGGATACCGCTAAGGATTCTTTTGAAATGGACTATGAGCAACTTGAAAAAGCAATTACTGAGAAAACTAAGGTTATAATACCAGTAGATATTGCGGGTATAATGTGTGATTATGATAAAATATTCGAAATTGTAAATAGGAAAAAGAATTTATTTAATCCCTCCAATAAGATGCAAGAAGCATTTGGCAGGATAATTATTATGGCTGATGCAGCCCATTCATTTGGTGCTACATATAAAAACAAACCAAGTGGGAAAGTTGCAGATTTTTCATGTTTTTCATTTCATGCAGTAAAGAATTTAACTACTGCTGAGGGTGGAGCAATTACCTGGAAAAGCATTCCTGGGTTTAATGATGAGGATATATACAATCAGCTAATGCTTTTGTCTCTTCATGGTCAATCGAAAGATGCACTAGCTAAAACGAAGCCTGGGGCTTGGGAATATGATATAGTAGCTCCAAATTATAAGTGTAATATGACTGATATTATGGCATCTTTAGGCTTGGTACAACTGAGAAGATATAATGAAATACTAGAAAGAAGAAGACAGATTATTAATTTGTATGATAAATTGCTAATAGATGAAAATGTGCAGACATTGAATCATTATACTGAAAGCAGGGTATCGAGTGGCCACTTGTATCTTGTAAGGCTTCTTGGCAAGGATGAGCAATTTAGAAACATGGTAATTGAAAGAATGGCTGAAAGGGGAATTGCTACAAATGTTCATTACAAGCCATTGCCGATGCATACGGCCTATAAAAAACTAGGCTTTGATATAAAAGATTATCCTAATGCTTTTGATATGTATAAGAACGAGATCACACTACCCTTACACACATTGCTTAAAGATGAGGAAATAAGATATATAGTGAAGGAATTTAAAGATATTATTAGCAAGTAGAAATATATGTAATAGATTGGATTTAGATTTGGAGGATGGCAATGTCGGAAAGACTAGACAAGTCAGAGGTTAAAAAAAATTTAGCAGAAACTAAGATAGATAAAATATTACAGGAGCGTATGAATCAATTAGTTCTGAAGAGATTATTTGATATTGTAGTTTCGTTTATAGGGCTAGTGTTTTTATTACCTATATTTTTAATAATATCTATTATAATCAAACTAGATTCTAAGGGGCCGATATTTTTTAGGCAGGTGCGTATCGGTAAAGAAGGCAGGCGATTTAAAATTTATAAGTTCCGTACGATGATAGTAGATGCAGAGGCCAAAGGAATGCAGCTAACTGTAGATGGAGATAATCGCATAACGAGGTCAGGGCATTTCTTAAGAAAGTATAAAATAGATGAATTGCCTCAATTGATAAATGTTTTAATTGGAGATATGGGTTTTGTAGGCCCTAGACCTGAGGTACCAAAATATGTCGCTATGTATAATGAAAAGCAAAAAGAGATATTAAAGATTAGGCCAGGCATAACTGATATTGCATCGATTAGATATAGGGATGAAAATGCAATACTTGCACAAAGTAGGGATCCAGAACAAACATATATAAACGAAATAATGCCTGATAAACTGAGACTTAATTTTAAGTATATAGAAAATATGTCTGTAATTTATGATATTAGATTGATTTTTGAAACAGTTTTAAAAATAGTGAAATAAATGTTGTGGCAATAATACTTTATGAGAAAGATTAGAAGCGCAAAAAGCATTACACACGATGGTGATAATGAATTAGCCAAATATAAAGAGAATGAAGAAAATCTAGGCGGGGCTTTAGCAGGAAATGAGGGTATTAAGATATGGAAAGGTGAATCAATAATCTTTTTAGACGATGATGATGAATATAAAATGAGAAAATAGAAGTACAATTAAAAGCTATGATTAGCACAAACTATTCACTTACTTTTGTGGGAGTAAAGGAATATATAATATAGGAACTATTTTATTTAATGAAAGAGATAATGCAATCAGATGTTGAGGCCAAGTATGGGAATGAACGAGCTGGGGATATAAAGGATTCTTTTTTCAGTATTAATAAAGCAAGGGAAAAATTGAATTGGTCCCCACAATATAGATTAGAGGAAGGTTTATATGAAACTATTACATATTATAAGGAGTTATTTATGGAAGAAGTAATAGATGAGATTGCTGTGGCAGAAGAAGATGGGTAGAAGATTACTTGTATGAAAATATGTAATACAGAATTATAGTTTTATGGAGTGATTATATGAAGAAAAACATTTGGATGTTTCATCATTATGCTACCCCACCAAATATGAGTGGTTTAATACGCCCATATGAGTTTAGTAAAGAATTAAAAAACTTTGGGTATAGAACCACAGTATTTGCCTCAGCATACTTACACTATACAAGTGAAAATTTAATTACTAATAAAAGCAAATTTATTAAATATACATTTGAGGAAATT
>DUNJ01000067.1 GCA_012839395.1 Tepidimicrobium sp. | reverse complement strand
TTACTAGGGTAGCTATTAGGCCCTTGTTCAATATATTAGTATAAGCCCGATTGGTGCTTTTCAACCATCTTCTATATTGTTGTTCCCCATATCCTTCCAACTGTAACATATGTAGAAAAAATTTCGATCTGTCTACTATAAGGTATACCCAAAACAGAGATAGTAATAAAATTACTCCCTTATACAAGTTATCCCCCCTAAATCCATTTATTTCTTTAGTCATATATCTTTAGGTAATAAAAAAGCCTTAAGTATTAGGGCAAATCTATCAAAATCATCCAAATATGAATAATGACCTGCTCCTTTAAGGACTACCAAACCGCTATCGGGTATTTCCCTTTCCATTATCTTACCCATATATAAAGGAGTTGCCATATCTTCATCCCCCCAAATCAATAAGGTAGAAGGTTTAAGATCCTTTAGTATCGGGTATAGATTTTCATTTACTACCTTCACCAATATATTTCTCATTATTCCATCTGCAGCTTGATAGTCCTTTGATCCAAATTTGCTATAGAATTTCTCCATCTTCTCATCATTTTTCATCCAAAAGAAGATGCTGCGATATAGAAATTTCAATATTTTAAACGCATAAACTCTAGTATAATAAGTTAGGCCCCTTTTAGGTATTAATCCGGCACTGTCTATCAATACCATCTTATCCACCATTTCGGGGTGGGATAATCCCAGTAATATGGATATTTTCCCACCAAAGGAATGTCCTATCAATATAACCTTTTGAATCTTCATGGCATCTAGGAAGCCTTTGATCACCTTTGCATAATCCTTGGAACCAAATACTTCCCTCGGCTCCCCACTTCCCCCAAATCCTGGTAGATCCAATGCATATACTCTAAAATGAGGCTTCAAAAGATTTACTATTGGAAGAACGGTATCTATGTTAGCACCCCATCCGTGTAAAATCAATACCGTTTTTCCTTTGCCCTCCTCTATATAATTTATTTCAATACCATCTATAGATATCTTCATATGTATCATCCTTTTTGAATTGAATCTAGTAATATAATTATATAGTAAATATTATTAACTATACCTATGAGGGTATAACAAATATATATCCTAATGAAAAACTATCCTATTACAGAATTATATCATAAAAAATTCTCCTTCCTAGCTTAATTTCACTCAATTTTACTAAGAAGGAGAATTAAAATAGATACAAATTGGCATATCAAACCGTTTTATTGCTATATACCCTGTCTACCCGATCCTTTATTGAAACCAATATGTCATTTGGTATGGTGTCAGCCCATTGACACATTTCATACATGCTTATTTCTTCATTGCCCTGCTTCCCAATCAGAATAACCTCATCCCCTTCGCAAACACCGGGGACATCTGTCACATTCACCATGGTTTGATCCATACATACCCTGCCAGCTATTCTTACTCTCCTACCTTTCACTAGTACAAATCCATTGTTGGATAGTATACGCTTATAACCATCGGCATACCCAACGGGTATTGTGGCTATTTTGCTATCTCTATCTACCATATATGTTCTACCATAGCCTACTCGATTGCCCTTTTTAACCTTTCTTATGGAGGTTATTTTAGTTTTCCAGGTCAATGCAGGCCTTAGCTCCAATTTCTCCTTAAGCCATACCTCATCATGATAGCCATATAATCCTAATCCAATCCTCAATAGATTGAAATGGGATTCAATTAAATTGATGGCTGCAGCGCTATTGGCGGTATGCTTATACGGGACTTTTCCCAATATCTCTTCTGCCAGATTAACACAATCCATAAATTCTTTAATCTGCTGGTTAGAAAATTCCTTATCTCCCGCAGCGTTAGGAAAGTGAGTAAATATTCCCCTTGTATTCATATGCTTCCTATCCTTCAACTCCTTAGCAAAAAATCGTAAATCCTTTGGTTGTATCCCTATCCTATGCATACCGGTATCAATTTTTAAATGAATATTTAGCGGCCTTCTAAATATGCCAGAGTACCTGTCCAACTGCTTTAGGAAGTTATTGCTATATACAGCCACATCGATGTCGTTGTAGTTACAATCGATTATCTCCTCTGGTGTAATTCCTCCTAATACTAGAACCGGAATCTTCAAACCTGCTTCCCTAAGCTGTATTCCCTCCTTTGCTGTAGCCACGCCTAACCAGGTTGCACCATTTTTTATAGCTTCCCAGGCTACCTCAATGGCACCATGGCCGTATCCATCAGCCTTAATGACAGCCATCAATTCGGCATCTGATATGATACCTTTAAATTGCCTTACATTATAGCCAATACTATCTAGATCGATCTCTGTGATAGTCGGCCTCATGGAAATCATGTTTTCACCTCCTATGCTAAATATTCGCTCTGTAAACTTAAATGAAAATTGAGGACTTCAATCCTCTGTGGTACAATGTTTTTGCCAGA